>CBFHMY010000006.1:0-54662 GCA_965657055.1 uncultured Aliarcobacter sp.
ATAGATAGAAGTTTTTTCAAATCTATTTCAAGTCCTGCAAGAAACATCAAATATAAAAATCCAAGTTCAGCAACTAAATGGAAAATAGGATGTTCAACAATGAAAGCTAAATAAGCAGCAACTGCTCCCATCATAATTTCAACAGGAATAGTTGGTAGTTTTAAAAGTTTAGATACTAATGGTGAAGTAAATATTATTAGTGATATGGATATAATTATTAATATTTCTTCACTCATTAAGTTTCCTACTTCTCGTCTGGCATTACGTGAAAGTTTTTAGCTATTTTATAACCAAATGATTCAAGTGCTTCAACATCATCTTTAGGAGTTTTTCCAGCAGTTGTTAAATAATCACCAATAACAAAGGCATTTGCACCTCTTTTGAATATTTCATATTGCTCATCACCAAACATTAACTCTCTTCCACCTGCAACCATTATTTTATGTGCATTAGGAATCATTTTTCGTGCTAATGTGATTAAATCAAAAGCTTCTTCTCTTGTGATTGTATTTTCAACAATTGGTAAAGCTGCATTTGGATGGAAAAAGTTTAAAGGAACATTCATAGGATCAAGTGAATTAATAGCTTCAATCATAGAAATTCTATCTTCTTGAGTTTCACCCATTCCAAAAATTCCACCACAAACAAGTTTTAATCCAGCTTCTTTTACATTTAAACATGTTTGATATCTCTCATCCCAAGAGTGAGTTGTACAAATTGTTGGGTAAAAGTCCCTTGATGTTTCTAAATTATGGTTATAATTATCAACACCAGCTGCTTTTAATTCTTTTAATTGCTCAACAGTAGCTGTTCCATTACATGCGATTAATCTAAGACCTATATTTTCTTTTTTAATAGCTCTTGCAGCTTCTGCAATAAACTTAGTTTTCTTTTCAGTTAACCCAAGTCCAGCTGTAACTAAACAAAATCCAACAGCACCATTTGCTCTTGCACTTCTAGCTTCAATTAAGATTTGATCAATACTTTTTAATGTATATCTTTGAATATCTGCTTTATATCTTACACTTTGTGTACAGAACTTACAATCTTCATTACATGTACCACTTTCAACATTACAAATAGCACATAAAAATATTTCTTCATTATCGTTCATATATATATTCTTCTTTCTTAAAATTTTTTTCATTGATTTTTTTAAAGTAACGTGAGATTATATACTCATTTTCTTTAATCTCTAGTTGAACGCACTCTATGAGAGGCTTTTCCCTAGCACAGATTTCTCCTGGGTTTACGAAAAGTGTCTTATTTTTATAATCTTGCTCAAACATATGAGTATGCCCAAATATCACCACATCACTATCAGGAGTAAGATAATATGGTAAATGCATAAGTTTAAATTTTGTATCTTTTATTTGGAAATAATATGGCTCTGATTTTATATTATATTTAGAAGATAATTGAAGTAAACTTCTATCATTATTTCCAAAAACAGCTACATATTTTAATTCTGATTCTTCTAAAAGTTGTAGATTTTTTTCAATACATAAATCTCCAGCATGAACTAGATACTCACTATTAATTTCTTTTAAGAAGTCAATTACTTCTTTGGTATAGTCACTTTTTAGGTGACTATCCGATAGAATTCCAATTTTCATAATTATTTGTCAGCACTCTTTTTTGTAGCAGGTTTTTTAGCGGTTGTTTTTTTCGCAGTTGTTTTCTTTGCTGTAGTAGTTTTTTTAACAGGTGCTTTTTTTGCACTAGTTGTTGATCTACCTTTTGATTTAGAATCATTTGCAATAATATCAAGGCACTCTTCCAAAGTTAAATCTTTGGCTTCTTTACCTTTTGGTATTTTGAAATTTTTTCTACCTTGTTTTATATAAGCCCCATATTGACCTATTAAAATTTGGATTTTTTCTTTTTCAAATACTTTAATTGTAGCTTTTTCTTTTGCTTCATCTAACTCTTTGATTATCTCTAATGCTCTTGGTAATTCAATAGTATAAGGATCATCAGTTTTTAGTGAATAGTATTTTGTTTTTATTTGTAAATATGGTCCAAATCTTCCAATATTTGCTTTTATCTCTTCTCCACTTGAATCAAGTCCCACAACTCTTGGAAGTGTAAATAAGAACATTGCTTCTTCAAATGTAATTGTATCCATATTCAAATTATCAGGAATTGCTACAAATTTTGGTTTTTCTTCATCATCTTTTGTACCAATTTGAATAAATGGACCAAATCTTCCTACTCTAGCACTTACTGGTTTTCCAGATTTTGGATCAGTTCCTATTTCTCTTACTTGTAAATAATCTTCTTTACTTACACTTTCTTCTTTTTCATCTATAGTTTTTTTGAAATTACCATAGAACTGTTTCATCACTTCTTCCCAAGCGATTTTTCCTTCTGCAATTTCATCAAACTCTTCTTCAATTTTTGCTGTAAATCCTAAATCTATAATATTAGAAAAGTGATCCACTAAAAAGCTATTTACTATTTCACCCGTTGGTGTAGGAATTAGTTTTTTATCTTCTGTTTTACTTACATATTCCCTTGCTTGAATAGTTGAAATTGTTGGAGCATAAGTTGATGGACGTCCAATTCCTTCACTTTCAAGTTTTTTAACCAAAGATGCTTCTGTATAACGAGCAGGTGGTTTTGTAAAGTTTTGTTCTGATTCTAAGTTTTCTAACTCTAAAATTGTTCCTACTTTTATATTTGGTAAGATTTTTTCTGTACTATCAAGTGCAGCTTCTGGATTATCACTACCTTCTGTATATGCTCTCATAAATCCTGGGAAAATAATTCTTTGACCTTTTACTTGAAATTCAAACTCTTTATTTTTTCCAGCTTCAATTTTATAAGTAGTATTAGCTATTTTTGCAACTGCCATTTGAGTAGCAAGTGTTCTTTTCCAAATTAAGCTATAAAGTTTATATTGAATATTTTCAACATAAGGTTTTATTTCACTTGGTTTTAAAGCTAAATTTACAGGTCTAATAGCTTCGTGTGCCTCTTGTGCACCCTTTGCTTTTGATTTATATACTCGCGGGTTTTTTAATGAATATTCTTTCCCATACTCTTCTTCAATAACTACCTTAGCAGCACTTGTAGCAACCACAGAAAGATTTAATGAGTCTGTTCTCATATAAGTGATTAAACCACCTGTATGATTAGGTATATTCCCAACATTTCCTTCATATAATTGTTGAGCCACAATCATTGTTTGCTTAACTGAAAGTCCAAGTTTTCTACTTGCTTCTTGTTGAAGTGTAGAAGTTGTAAATGGAGCCGCTGGATTTCTTGTACTATCTTTTTCTTCAATATCTGATAATTGATAAATACCTTCATTTAAAGAATCTTCTATTTTTAATGCTTGTGCTTCATTTGTTACTTTTGAAGTTTTTCCATTAATTTTTGCAAGTTCTGCTTTTAGTTCTGGATTTATAAAATCTGCTTTTATTCTCCAGTATTCTTCTGGAATAAACTCTCTAATTTCATTTTCTCTATCAACTATAATTCGAACAGCAACCGATTGAACACGTCCAGCACTAAGTCCATATCTTACTTTTCTCCATAAAAGTGGAGATAATTCATAACCAACAGCACGATCAAGTATTCTTCTAGCTTGTTGTGCATCAACTAAATGTTGATCAACATCTCTAGGATTTGCTAATGCTTTTAAGATTGCATCTTTTGTGATTTCGTGAAATACAATTCTTTTAATAGGGTTTTTCTCAATTTTTAAAGCAGGGATAAGATGCCATGCAATAGCTTCTCCCTCCCTATCCTCATCGGCCGCTAGGTAAATGGTAGTATCTTTTGTAATATGTTTTTTTAAATCACTTATTACTTTTTTCTTGTCTGTTGATATTAAATATTTTGGTTTAAAATTATCTTCAGGATCAAATCCTAATTGAGATTTTGGTAAATCTCTTACATGACCCATTGAGGCCATTACTACATAATCACTACCTAAAAATTTTGAAATTGTCTTCGCTTTTGCTGGGGACTCCACTATTACTAAATTCTTCACTAAAAAACCTTACATTATTTTGAAGTTTGCATTCTAACATAAATTGATTAATTTTACTTATAAATTATTATCTCTTCTTCTATATCTATATTAAACTGCTCTTTAACTTTACTTTTCACTTTTTCTATTAAATATATTGCATCTTCAAAAGTTCCATCACCATAATTTACTAAAAAATTTGCGTGTTGTTCTGAAAAGCTCATATCACCTTTTTTTATCCCTTTTAATCCAACTTCTTGAATTAATCGACCTGCAAAATCACCTTTTGGATTTTTAAAACAAGAACCAGCACTTGGAACATGTGGTTGATTGTCTCTCATTTTATTAAACTCTTTTAATTGATCTTTAGAAAAACCATGTTCTATATTAAAAACTACTTCGTAAACAATATCATTTATTTTTGTTTCTCTATAAGAATAATTTATATCTTCTTTTTTTATATAACCATTTTTTGTTTTAATACTATGAATATAATTAAACATTTCCCATGACTTCAAACCTGCGTTCATTTTTACTAAACCACCTAAATTTCCTGGTAGTTTTGCTAAAAACTCTAAATCTGCAATATCATGATTTCTTGTATATGTTAAAAGTTTACCTGATGTTGTTGCACATCCTACATAAAGTAAATTTTCTTCTTGCTTAATATAATCAAACTCTTCTCCCAAAATTGCAAATTTTTTATTTGTATTTGGAGAAATTAGTAAATTATTAGCTCGACCAATTATTTGATAATCACTATAGTCACCTATTTCATTTATTACAAGCACATCTAAAACTGGACCTATTTTTATTGAAGAGTATTTTTTAAAATCTATTGTTCTTATACTATTTTGCATTTATTATCTAGCTCTTAACTCTTCATATTCTGTAGGAATTAAAAAATCTTGTGATTTTATTAAATTTTCATAAAAGCCATTTTTATAACCTAACTCATATAATTTATCTAAAGCTTGATATTGTAAATCACTCATTAATACTGAATTATCATTTGCATATAAATCCAAATATTTATCTAATGTAGCTGCATCTACTCTAATCAAACCCTTTTCAAGTAACATGGGAGCCAATACTCGTCTGTTTTTATTTGCAACATTTACTGCTTTTATTAAAGTGTTTTCATAATCAATGGCACTATGAAGTGGAATTGATCGTCTTAAACACATTCCACCAAGTGGTAATGGTAATCCACCACCACTTAATTCAACCCAAACATCCCACATTTCTCGTTCTACTTCTAACTCTTGATTATAAGTTAAAATTGATTCATGTATTAAAACACCTGCATCAACAGTTCCATCAAGAACAGCTTTTTCAATATCTAAAAAGTTCATATATGAAATTCTTGCATTTGGATATGCAATTTTAAATAAAAGAGCATTAGTTGTAAACTCACCACTAAGTGCTACTTTAAAATTTCTTTTTAATTTTGTTCCTTTTCTTTTTATAAGCTTAGGACCATATCCTTCACCAAAAGAAACTGCAGTTTTTAATAGGGCATAATCATCTTTAATAAAAGGATATAAAGCAAATGAAATAGCACAAATATCATACTCACCTTTTAATGTAGCTTGATTTAATGTCTCAATATCTGCTGCAATATTTTCAAATTTGGCATCATTTGGAGTTACCCATCCAAATTTAATTGCATAATACATAAATATATCATCAGCATCAGGTGAGTGTGCAACACTAATATTTTTCAATTTTATTCCTTTATTTTTCGTAAGTGATTGTAACAAGTTATGGTTTATTTTATGGTTATAATATTTTTAGTTTTATAAATTATATTCATATTTGAGTTTTTTTACTATATCAAATACCGAAGTAGCATAATCAAGTCCGGTATTACTTCTATATTTCCAACCCGTATTATAGCTAGCCCAAACTTTTATCCAATTGTCTTTATGAACTTTTCGCCAATAATCAATTTCAACTATTGCATTAGCCGTTGAGAAACCTGCGTCATATACAAGTTTTTTTGCAAAATAATTTCTATTATAAATATTATCTTGAACTTTTTGTCTTCTAATAACACTTTTAATATTTGCTTGAAATAATCCATAATCTTTACTTGCATTATTTATTAATTGTTTTCCAACAGATGATTCTTTTATAGCAATTGCCATTAATGTATATTTCATAAAAGTATCATTTGTTAGTGATTTGATTTTTTTCAAAATTATTATATCTGTATTAGTTAGACCTAAAGAGTTACTGTAACAAAGGTTAACAATTAGTAAAAAAAGAATTATTATTTTTTTCATAAAGTAAGTTTACAATAATTCTAATCATTTTTACAAATGATTAGAATATCTATTTACTAAAATCCTGCGTTAGATACGTAAAAAGTGATTATATTTAATAATGGCTCTATTAAAAATATTGAAATTAGAGTTAAGAATACTGCAAATCCAACTGCTGATTTCATTGGTAATGAAGCATTTTCCATAAATTTAATTTTTGAACCTTCTTCTGGATCTCTTAAGAACATATAAGAAATTGGTCTTAAATAATAGTATGCAGCAATTACTGAGTTTAGTACAATAATAATTGCCAATGCAATTTGACCGGCATTTACAGCACTTGCAACTAAATACATTTTACCCCAAAATAGTGCAAAAGGTGGAAGTCCTGTAAGTGCAAATAAGAACATTGCTAAAATTGATGCTGTGAATGGTGATATTTTTGCAAGTCCTGAGAATTTTTTAAATGCATAAGGAGAGCTATAATCATTGTACTCTTTACCCCTATTCATCCATAACATACCAAATGCTCCAAAATTCGTTATTGTAAATAAAATCCAATATAAAAATAATGCACTTGTTGCTTGTTGTGTTCCTATAACAATTGCAGCCATTGCCATACCTGCATTTGAAATTGAAGAATATGCAAGCATTCTTTTTATATCTTTTTGCTGTAATGCAATTAAGTTTGGAACTGTTATTGTTAAGATAACTGTTACATAAAGCATAGTTTGAATAATAGGATCATTTGCATGTATAAAGATTTCAAAGAATCTAAGTGCCACAACAAATCCTGCCATTTTAGGAACTACCGATAAAAATCCTGCCATTGCTGAAGTTGAACCTTGATAAACATCTGGTACCCATACATGATAAGGGAATAAAGATAATTTAAATCCAATTGCAGCAAACATAAATACGAATCCAACTAATACTAAAACGTAATTAGCATAATTTTCATGTGATAAGAATCCTTCTTGTGTTAATACTTGTGCAATTTGAGCAAGTTCTAAAGAACCTGTAATTCCATAAAATATCATAGAACCAAATACAAAGAATCCAGCTGCTAATGCACCCATAGTAAAGTACTTAATTGCAGCTTCTATTGAAACCATTCTATTATGCATTGCAATCATTGTATAAAGCGCTAATGATGCAGTTTCAAGTCCTACAAAGATTAAGATTAAAGAATCAGAACTTACCATAAACTGGAATCCTGCAACTGCAAATAAATACAGAGCAAAATATTCAGCATATCTAAAATCTTGGAATCTTAATTTTGATAAACCTAAAAGAATAAATAAAATTGAACCACCAATAATAATACATTGAGACAATATTGCTATTCCATCAAGTAACATTAAATCAAATACACCTCTTTCATCACCACTAAATGCTAAAAGTGTAAATAAATCGAATATTAAAAATAGTACAACTAAAATTACATATAAAGATTTATGTTTATCTTTATTAAATAGGTCTGTTAATAAAATACTCAATGCACCTATAATTGCAATAACCATCGGTGCTAATGTTCCCAAGTTTAGAGTATCTAAACTAATATTAATAGGTTCTAGCATTATTTAACCTCCCCAATAGAGTTTAAAGCTCTTAATTTATCTTTTGTATCTTCATTTACTGCTTTAATTTCCATAACTTTTGTCAGTTGTGTAACTGATGTATTTAATGGATCTAAAATTACTTTTGGATAAATACCTAAAGCAACAATTAAAATCACTAAAGAACCTAAAGCAAAAAGTTCTCTTCCATGAATATCTTTCATATCTTTATTTTCTTGTTTTACTAATTTTCCAAAGAATGTTCTTTTGTACATTGCTAACATATAAACAACACTTAAAACAATTGTTAATGAAGCAATAAATGTTAAAATAGGTGAATATTTAAAGAATCCTAATAGTGATAAAAACTCACCAATAAATCCTATAGTTAATGGTAATCCAACCGATGCCATTAGTACAACTGCATAAACAAGTGCAAACATAGGCATATTTTGAGCTAATCCACCAAACTCTTTAATCATCTTGGTTTTACGTCTATCATATAAAACTCCAACACTCATAAATAAAGCTCCTGAAACAATACCATGTCCAATCATTAAATAAACAGCACCTGCTATTCCTTCAACATTTAAAGCAAATACTCCAAGAGTAATTACCCCCATATGAGAAATTGATGAATATGCAATCATTTGTTTCATATCTTCTTGGGCATAAGCAACCATTGCTGTATAAATAATTGCTATTAGTCCAAGTGTTGCCATAAATCCTACAAAATAAACGCTAGCATCAGGGAACAGTGGAAGTGAAAATCTTATAAATCCATAAGTTTCCATTTTTAGTAAAACAGCCGCTAAAATAATAGAACCAATTGTTGGTGCTTGTGAATGGGCTAATGGTAACCATGTATGAAATGGGAACATAGGTACCTTTACTGCAAATCCAAAGAAAAATGCAATAAATAACCATAGTTGTAAATCAAAAGGAAGAACAACATTATACCAATCAAGTAAAGAGAAGCTCCATACCCCTGTTGTTTCGTGGTATATATATCCAAAATATAACATACCAATAAGCATAATTAATGAACCTGTGAATGTATATAAAAAGAATTTAATAGCTGCATAGAATCTTTTTTCTGCACCCCAAAATCCAATAATATAAAACATAGGAATAAGTGTTAATTCCCAGAAAATATAAAACATTATAAGATCTAAAGAAGCGAAAACTCCAACCATTGTCATTTCTAAATAAAGCATTGTAATAATTAAGTTTTTTACATCTTTTGTTTCAGTAAGACCAATTAATGCAATCATTGTCATAAATGTAATCATTATTATTAAGAACAACGAAACACCATCAACACCAACGATATAATGAATACCATAAGAGTCTATAAGTGGTAACATCTGAATAAATTGCATACCTGTAGCATTAGTGTCAAAGTAATACCATAATAAAAGAGATAATACAAACTCAACAACAGTAACAACTACTCCATACTGTCTCATAGAATCTTTTTCTATTAGAAATCCAACAGTAGCTGCAGCTGCTGGGAAAAATATCAGCATTGATAAAATATTTTCCATTTACATAACCCCTTAAAGTACTGATAAAACTAAGGCAAATACTAATCCTAAGATTAGACCAACTGCCATTAGTCTCAGTGATGATGATAAATTACCAGATTGAATTGGTCTTATCATTACACCTAATTTATTGATAAAGTGTGCTAGACCATCAATTGACGCATCAATTAATTTAGTTTCTACAACTTTCCACATCCATACAGATACCGCATAGTATGGTTTTGAAATAAAGTTTTCATAAAACTTTGGAATATAATATTGATTACTTAATAATTTATAAATTCCTGTAGTTTCCCAATTTTTACTAAATCCGCCACTTCTGTATTTAATAACTGCAACTGCAATACCAAATATAGCAACCGCACTTGTAACTAAAATTAAAATCCAAGCTGTTGAATGATTAAGATTTGAAGCTTCCCATGTTGGAAGAATTTTAGTTACAAATTCAACAAATGAATGTTCAAACCAACCAGCAATTACAGCTAAGATAGCCAATGGAATCATTGCTGCGATTACAAAGTTTTTAGCTTCATGAGGATGATGCTCTTCGTTTGAATAATTTTGCTCTCCAAAAAATACTTTCATAACAAGTCTAAATGAATAAAATGCAGTTAAACCAGCTGTTACCCATAATACTGCCCATAATACTAATGCATCTGCATTAAATGCAGCCTCAAGTATTTTGTCTTTTGAGAAGAATCCAGCAAGTGGAAAAATACCTGCAAGTGCAAGAGAAGCTATAGCCATAATAAGTGAAGTTGCCTTCATTTTCTTATTTAGTCCACCCATTTTTCTAATATCCAATTCATCATCCATAGCATGCATTACATTTCCTGCACCTAAAAATAATACTGATTTAAAAAAGGCATGAGCTGCTAGGTGAAATAATGCTACCCAATAAGCTCCAAGACCAGCAGCTACAAACATATAACCTAATTGTGATAATGTAGAATAAGCAATAATTCTTTTCATATCATTATTAACTAATGCCATTGAAGCTGCGAAAATAGCTACAAATGCTCCAAGGGCTGCAATAGCATATCCAACTTCTGGAACTAAAGTATAAAGTTCATTTGATCTAATTACTAAATAAACTCCTGCTGTTACCATTGTTGCTGCATGAATTAGAGCTGAAACTGGAGTTGGTCCTTCCATTGCATCAGCAAGCCATGTATGAAGAGGGAATTGAGCTGATTTTCCCATTGCTCCTAGGAATAATAAAGCTGCTATCCAAACAAGTGTAGAATTTTCTAAAGTTGAAATTTGAGCAAATACTATATCGTATTGTAAACTTCCAATATTCCAGTAAATTAAAAACATTCCAAGAAGTAAACCTAAATCTCCAACTCTGTTCATAATAAAAGCTTCGTTTGCAGCCCAAGTTGCTGATTCTTTGTGATACCAAAAACCAATTAACAACCATGAACAAACTCCAACACCTTCCCATCCTATAAATAAAACAGCAAAGTTATCACTCATTACTAAAACAAGCATTGAAAAAACGAATGCAGATAGGTAAGAGAAATATCTATTAAACCCTTTGTCATGTTCCATATATCCAATAGAATGTACATGTACCATTGTAGAAACAACAGTAACAACACACATCATAACAACACTTACATGATCAACTACAAATCCAAAAGGAATATTTAAATTTCCAATTACAATCCAATCAAATAAAGTTATTTGTAAAATAGTATCAGTTGTATAAATAAAATGTAAAAGATTTAAAGATGCATACATTGAAACAGCCAACATAAAAGATGTAAACCATCCTGTAAATGCTGTTTTTGGCTGAGTTGAAAATAAAGCAGCAATTAGTGAACCTACAAGTGGTGCAAAAAGTGCTATATATATAAATTTTTCCATTATTATCCTTTCATCCCAGCTATATCATCTAAGTTAATAGAACCTGTTCTTTTATACCAAAGAATTAAAAGTCCAAGTCCAATAGCAACTTCACTTGCAGCAACTGCAATAATAAAGAAAGCAAAAATTTGACCTGATAAGTCTCCATGAAATTTTGAAATTGCTGCAAGTCCTACGTTTACAGCATTAAGCATAATTTCTGTTGAGAAAAAAAGCATTAAAACATTTTTTCTTTTTAGTACACCTATTAATCCTATACAAAATAGAATTGTAGATAATATTAAATAAGCATTAAGTGTCATTTCTCATCCTTTTTAGCAGCATCAAGTCTGATTTTTTCATCAATTTCATCTTCTTTCATTTCAGAATATGAAATATTCATTTTTTTACCAGCTAAAACAATTCCACCAATCATTGCAACTAAAAGCATAATAGCTGCTACTTCAAATGGAACTAAATATTTAGTAAATAAAATTAATCCAACATCAACTGAATTTCCATAAGCTGGATGTATTGGATTACTTGCTTCAACACCTTCACCAATTATTGGAGCTATTAAAACAATAACAACAATTAAAGATACCATTCCTGATAATAAAAATACAAGTCTTGGATTTTTTACTTTTTCTTTTACTTCTGAAAGAGAATCAAAAAACATCATTCCAAAAGCATATAAAGACATAACAGCACCCGTATAAACTACAATTTGTACTGCACCTAGAAAATCTGCTCCTAATAAAAAGAAAAAAGCAGAGATGAAAATCATTCCAGCTGCAAGTGAACTTAATGCATATAAAGCATTATTTGTTAAAACAGAAATACTAAACATACTAATAGTTAAAACAGAAAATATAATAAAAGCTACTACTTCAAACATTCAATCTCCTTAGTATGATAACGGTGTTTTTTTGATTTTTTTATCTGCATCTGGCGACACCGAACCATATCCATCATATTCTAATTGAGCACCAAGTCCATTTGCACTTGTTAAAATATCTTCTTTTAAAGAAAAATGCGCTCTTTGTTCACTTGAGTTCTCATATCTTCCACCATGAACGATAGCCAGTTCTGGACAAACCTCAGCACAATATCCACAAAAAATACATCTTCCCATGTTAATTGTATATTCCATAACTTCTTTTCTAGAATTTTCATCAATTCTAGTTTCCATTCTAATACAATTAGCAATACAGATTTTTTCACAAAGTCCACATCCAATACATCTTTCTTCTCCTGACTCTAAAAGTCTAAGAAGTTTATGTACTGCTCTATATCGAGGACCAATTGGCAGCTTTTCTTTTGGATATTGAACAGTTGCCATTTCACCTTTAAATAATGCTCTGTACATTATTCCAAAAGTGATTTTAAGTCCAACAAAAAGTTCACCTTTTACAGATCTAGTAGCTACTTGTTTAAAAGTTTCCCAATTTGTTTTTGGGTAATTATCCTCTTGAACTGTAATATAATCTTCACTTATATTTCTATTTTTAAATTGATTTAGTTCCATAATTACCTCCTAAAACATCATCACAAAACCAGTAACTAAAACATTTAGTACTGCAAGTGGCATTAAAATTTTCCAACATAACCACATTAATTGATCAGGTCTAACATGTGGCCAAGAAGCTCTTGTCCATAAGAAAACAAAAATCAAAAACATAACTTTTAATACAATCGCAAATCCACCTGGAATAAACCATAGAGGATTAAATCCACCTAAAAATATAAGTGCAATTAAAAATGAAATTGTAAAAAGGTTCGCGTATTCTCCAATAAAAAACATACCCCATCTCATACCTGAATACTCAGTTGCATAACCAGCAACCAATTCAGCCTCGTGCTCTAAAAGGTCAAAAGGAGTTCTATTTGTTTCAGCAAATCCAGCAATTGTAAATAGTAAAAAAGCTAATGGCTGAGACCAAATAATCCAATCAGTAAATCCACCTGATTGAAAGTTGTTAATATCAATTAAAGATAAAGATCCAACCATCATAAGTGGAGCTAAAAGAGAAAGTCCTGAAACAACTTCATATGATAGAAGTTGAATTGCAGTTCTTGCACCTCCAAGTAGTGCCCATTTATTTGCAGAACTCATACCACCTAAAAGTGGTCCATAAAGTCCAACAGCCCCAACAGACATAACAAATAAAACACCAACATTTACATCAGAGATAATAGGTCGAACCGTATATCCAAACATTTCAAATTCTGGGAAAAATGGAACAGCACTCATAGCAATAAATGCAGTAGCAGCAGTTATAAGTGGAGCTATCATAAAGATAGGTTTATTTGCATTTGCAGGAATAAAATCCTCTTTTGTAAATAGCTTAATACCATCTGCTGCTATTTGTAATAATCCATAAGGCCCAACATTTGTAGGTCCTAGTCTTCTTTGCATAAATGCTAGAATTTTTCTCTCAATATAAGTTGTAAATCCAGCAAGTGCTGAAAACACTGCTAATACAATTACAACTTTAACAATAGTTTCTATTATAATACTTGTTTCCATACTATACCTTTGCTACTTTTGCTTTATTAAATCTATAAGTATTAAATAAGCTATTTGATAAAGAGTTTTTCATAAATGTTGAAACATAAGCAATATCTCCTGCTATTTGAATATCAACATAGGCATTTAATTCTAAGCTTTGATTATTAGCATTTACTTTTACCTTATCACCATTTTGTAATTCAAGTTTTTCAAAAGCTGCTTTTGAAAAGAAAATTCCATCTTGAAGCTTTTCTGCAAATTCATGTGCAATTGCTGTGAATTCATTAAATTGATTAATTGGATTCGCTTTATAAATAAGAATTTCATCTTCACCTAAGGCAATTTTTTCAATATTTATTTGTTTTACATCATCTTGTGTTGAAGATTTTGTTTCTACTAAATCATAACCTCTATACTCAACTTGGTCATTTCCAAATTTATTTGGTAAATCATCAAATGCTATTGCTTTATAACCTTTTTCAACAGGAAGTTTTGGTGTATATTCTATTGTATATTCAATATCATCATTTAAAACTTCATTTGCAACTTCATTTAAGGTATAACCTTTAAATCCAACAGCTGCATTTGTAGGAATTATTTTTTTATCAATATTTGTAAAAGTTCCTTCTTGTTGATTAAGAGCTGGAATATCTAAGTTTCCATCACCTAAAGCTGATAATTCAAAGTCTGCTTTTACATTATAACCAACACTAAATCCATCCACTTCATTTGATAGTGTACAAATTTGAGATACACCTAAAGTGTTAGTTTGAGTAGGAATAATTACTACATTAAAATCAGTACATCTATCTATTAATCCACAAAGTTTTGCTAAGTTTTCACTATTTGGATGAGTTATTAAATCCTCTCCTACCATTAAAGAGAATGTATCTTTTTTAGCAAGCATGTCATTTAGTAAATCCAAGAAGCTTTCATCTTTTCCAAAATCAGCTAATAAAGAGGTATATTCGTAAGAAACTTCAGTTGAAACGTTTTTAGAAACAACTTTTTTAACTTCTTTTTCTTCACCTGTTGCTTCATCAACTACGATTTCTACAACATTTTCTTTTACAACTTCAGTTACAGTTTTTGTTTTTGTTTCTTTTAATGAATCAATATAGCTTTGCGTTTCAGCTGGCAAATCTTTTCCAAATTTATATAAAATAAAGTATAAAATTGATTCTTCAACCATTGCATCGTGGTAGATAAATTCAGTTGTTTTACCTTTTTTACCAATTTTTTCCATAACAGGATCAGAAACAGGATGAAAATATAATCCCGCACCCTTATTCATAATTACAGAGTTATTAAATGCATATCTAGCATTTGGTAAATCAGATTTTAAATAAGATCCCACAGAAATTACAAAGTTTGAGTTATGCACTTCTGATAGTTTTGATGAGTATAAAGACTTACCTGAAGTTTTTGTATAGTTTTTCAAGAACTCTTGGTATCTTTTTGCATCTTCATTAACAAGTTTAGCACCTGTAAAATCAGCTAGTTTTTGTAAAATTAGAGCTTCTTCATTTGTAATAAATGAGTTAAATTTAATATTTTTAGCTTTTTTGAATGCTTCAATTGCCGCTTTAAATGCACTAATATCTTTTGCTTCAACTTTGTTTTCAAAATCATAAGCGAATCTTCCTGAACCATTTACAGTTGAGTAATGAGGTTCATTTGTTACTCTATAGATTTTTTTAGTAGTGTGTTTATCAATTGATTCATGTTTAATTTCATAATACATAAAAGCACAATCAGATGAGTGAGGATTTGCTGCTGGTATTTTTTTAAGTTCCCAAGCATTTGAAGTATATTGGAAGTCATGAGAAACAAGTGCTCCAACAGGACAGGCAGCAATACACTCACCACAATTTGTACATGCATCTGCATCATAACCAATAAGTGATTTATTTAGTTTATTCCACATTGCGTATGCATCTTTTGGCATTTCATCTTTGAATGTTTTTTCAATAGCATCGCTAGGTCTTTTTACAGTACTAAGTGCATTTGATCCAACCATATCACCACATACAGTTACACATCTTTCACATACAATACAAAGTGCTGGGTCATAATTCATAACTCCCCAATGTTGAGTAGGTCTATGAATATCTTTTATGCTATAACTTTGTGAATCAACTTTCATATATAAAGAGTAATTTTGTAATTCACATTCACCACTTTGGTCACAAACACCACATTGTAAAGGATGATTTACATCGTAAACTTCCATAATTGCTCTTCTTTCAAGGGCAATATTAGGTGTTACAGTTTTAATATCCATTTCAGGTTTTACTTTTGTATTACAACCATAAACTTGTTTTCCATCAGCTTCAACTAAACATAATCTACATGCAAGTGTTGGTGAGCATCTTGTCAAATAACAAACAGCAGGAACAAATACATCATTTGCACGTGCTACATTTAATATTGACTCACCCTCTTTTGCTTCAACAGTTTTACCATCAATTGTTAGTGTAATCATATCACTCATTATGCTTCTACCTTTTCAATCTTTACTTGTTTATATCTATACCCATTAAAAATATCATCAGAATTTTTAACTTTTAAAATGGCAATTGTTCCATTTAATGTTTCATCAACTTTTAAAGTTCTTTTAATTTTTTCATCTTTAGAGTTTATATAAATTTCATCACCATTTGTCACTTTTGCAATATTTACAAATGTTTTACTAGCAATTAATTCATCACTTTGATTTTCATCAATTAGTTTATAAACTAATGTTCCATTAAAAGATTTTAGTTCTTCAATCTCTTCTAAATCAAAATTTGTACATGAATTT
The DNA here is from genome assembly GCA_965657055.1 of uncultured Aliarcobacter sp. Classification (GTDB taxonomy): domain Bacteria; phylum Campylobacterota; class Campylobacteria; order Campylobacterales; family Arcobacteraceae; genus Aliarcobacter. The sequence continues at coordinate 16,519 of CBFHMY010000006.1, forward strand.
ATTTTCTTTTCTAAATCTTCATTTAGAACAATTAATTCAAAGTTTGTGTATTTTTTAATAAGAGCTAATAATTTGATAATATTTTCTATTTTTTCATGCTCTACAAAATCATCACCAATTATCAATAGTTTGTTTTTCGCTTCTAAATAGTTTTCATATGCTTCTTCAAACTCTTCTTCTCCAGCAGAGCTTTCAGCAGATATGTAACCTAAATCTAAATCATTAATAAATTTTCTTGTTTTCTCATCACACTCTTTTACAAAAGTATCTAATAATAAAGCACAAATACCCTCTTCACTTCCAACTTCATATTTTATAAATTGCGTGTAATAAAGCTTTAAATCAATATTATCAATTGGGTGCATATATGTGAATTTTGCATTTGTTTTTGCAATTGATTCAATAACACTATTTCTAATATCTTCTTTATTATCAGCCAACATTGAACCAATAGATATTATAAAATCACTTTTTGCAATAAGTTCTCTTTTAGTCATCACTTTTTACCTCAGCTGATTCTTCCACAACCTTTGGTTCTGGTTTTACTTTTTTAACAACTAAAGTCCAATCTACTTCTGTAAACTTAATAGAGTTCATAAGTGTATATCCAGCTTCATAAATAACATCAGCAGATTTTTGAATATTATTAAAATCCCCAATTTCAAATATGATAATAGCTGTCTCTTCCTGAGCTATTTGTTTATCCATTAACTCTAACATTCTGTCATAGAAGTCATTTTTTAAATTTCTTAAATCAAATCTTTTCATAACATCTCATCCTTTTTGGCTACACTTCGTTCCGACCATTTAGGTTCCGAAGCTAAAAAATTAAAGCAGTTTATTTTTTTCACTCTTCTCACCTATCAATCTCGCCAAATACAATGTTTAAGTTACCAATAACTGTAACAACATCGGCTAATTGTAATCCAACTAATAACTCTTCTAAAATGGCAGTATGTTGGAAACTAGGAGTTCTTAATTTCATTCTATAAGCATAAGGACTTCCATCACTTACAACAAAATAACCTAATTCACCTTTTGGCGATTCTGTTGCCACATAAACTTCTCCAACAGGAGGTCTCATACCTTGAGTTACAAGAACAAAGTGTTGCATTAAAGAGTAGTTTTGAGTCATAATTTGCTCTTTTGGAGCTGAAATATAGTTTGGTGAATGTGCCATTAATAAAGAATCAGACTCTTTGTACATAGGAACTAATTGTTTTAATATTTTTGAAGACTCTTTCATCTCTTGTATACAGATTTTATATCTTCCATAAGAATCATTTGTATATGAAATTGGAACATCAAAATCAAGTTCAGAATAAAGACCATAAGGCATCTCTTTTCTTAAATCCCATTTAATTCCAGATCCTCTTAATACAATTCCCGAGCATCCCCAGCTTTTTGCCATAGCAGGTGTAATAACTCCAACATTTTCAAGTCTCATTTTCCAGATTCTATTTTCTGTTAAAAGACCTTCATAAGTTTTAAGTTCTTGCTCTAATACATCTAAGAAACTCATACAGTCATCAATCCAGTTTGATGGTAAATCAAGTGGAACTCCACCAATTCTAACTGCACTATGAGTAAGTCTAGCTCCACAATAGTCTTCTATTAAGTCCATTGCGTATTCTCTTTCTCTAAAGCAATAAAGAAACATAGACATTGCACCAACATCAAGTGCGTGAGTAGCAAGCCAGAAAAGGTGTGAAGTGATTCTATTTAATTCTAAAAGCATAGTTCTAATAACTTCAGCTCGTCTTGGAGCTTCAATTCCTAGAAGTTTTTCAATTGCTAGGGCATAACCATAGTTATTTGAAGTAGCAGCAATATAATCCATTCTATCTGTTGTTGGTAAGAACTCGTTATAAATCATATTTTCAGCCATTTTTTCCATACCTCTGTGAAGGTATCCAATCATTGGTCTTGATTTTACAACTTCTTCACCTTGAAGTTCTAAGATTAGTCTTAACTGACCGTGAGCAGATGGATGTTGTGGACCGAAGTTCACCATCATCGTATTGTCATCACGCTCAAAGTGAATATTTTCAAAAAAAGGTTTTAGTCTATTTGGTTGTTGCATATTTCTACCTTCTTCTTTTTAAAACAACTGATTCTTCAGGTTTTAATTTTTTCATTATTTTTGAAGCATTTTCTTCTTGATAAGAAATGCTAGTTTCTGGTTCAAATTGTGAAATATCAGTATCAAATGGAACTTCATGTCCAAGTCTTGCAAATCTTGTAGTATCGTATCTATCAATTGCAGCAGGATCTCTTTGTTCAGGGCCAATTATATCTCTAGCTTCTTTTCCAAAGATTTTATCAACTTCATACCATGAAGCTGCCTCATCACCTTGAAGTGGATAAGTTTTTTTAAGTGGATGATCATACCAATCATCTGGCATAATAAGTCTTTTTAAGTTAAAGTGATTTGATACTTTTACACCTAACATGTCATACATTTCTCTCTCGCTCCAATTAGCAGATGAGAAAAAAGAAGTTAATGAAGGAATTTCTTCGTCTTTTTGTAAGAAACATTTAATTCTTAGTCTTTTGTGTTTTGATAATGATAAAAATTCATAGAAAATTTCATATCCATCTCGTGCAGCTAAATAATCAATTGCTGATAATTCCATAAGCATGTCATATTCTAATTTTTCTTTTAAAAGTTTTACACATGAAATTAAAAAACTTTTATTAATGATTATTACTAAATGAGTATGCTCGATATAAGCTTCTTGAACATTAATACTATAGTTGATTTCTTCAAAATCTTTTGCAAAAATTTCATCTGATTCTATTGGAAATCTAGGAACTGGAGGCGATACAAAAAATCTATCAGAAAAATAAGCTTGTCTTTGTACATTGTCTTTTGGAGTATATTTTCTCATTATACTAACCTCTTTTTCTTAATGCTTCTAAAAATCGATTCTTTTCTAATTTTTTGTTGAAGAGTCATAAGTGCGTATTGTAAAGTTTCAGGTCTTGGCGCACATCCTGGAAGATAAATATCAACTGGAATAATTCTATCTGCACCTTGAACAGTTGCGTAAGTATTAAACATTCCACCTGTATTTGCACATGACCCCATTGAAATTACCCATTTTGGATCTGGCATTTGATCATATAATCTTCTCATAAACTCAGCATGTTTTTTTGTTAGAGTTCCAGCGATTATTAAAACATCTGATTGTCTAGGACTTGCTCTAAAGATTGTTCCGAATCTATCAAAGTCATATCTTGAAGCTCCCGTTGCCATCATTTCGATAGCACAACATGCTAATCCGTAAGTCATTGGCCATAATGAATTAGAACGACCAAAATTAACTAACTTATCAATAGTTGTTAATTTAATTGCCGTTGCATTATCTTGTAAATAGTTTATTTTATGCTGTGCCACTCAAGTGCTCCTTTTTTCCATGCGTATAAAAAGCCTATTGCTAAAAGAGTAAAGAATAGTATCATCTCAATAAAACCAAACCATCCAAGAAGTTTAAAGTTAATTGCCCATGGGAACATAAATATAATCTCTACATCAAATAAAATAAACAATAAAGCTGTTAAATAAAATTGTGTTGATATTGTGTTTGGTTGTTTTGTAACTTCTGGCCCACACTCATAAAGTGTTGTTTTCAATTTTTCAGTGTCAAGTCTTGCAATTTTTCTACTTACATATCTTGCTAGCCATACGGTTGCACCAAAAGCACCAAATGTTACAATAAACATAACAAATGCACCAAAATAGGGATGTGCAAATTCCATGTGTGTCATTTAATCTATCCTTTTAAAGCTAAAAGTTTTAATCTACAAATACAATACTAAATTTGTGATAAATAGCCACTTATATAATAATTATGAATAATATTGTAACCTAATAAAAATAAGCTTATACTTTAATGTTTTTCTAAGGATAAAAGCTAAATTGGTACAAAAAGAAACACTAAATCTATAGGAAAAGTTTTAATGTAAAAAAGTAAAATTTATTAATTTCTTAAAATATTATTAATTTTGATAATTAATTATACTTTTTAAAGATGAGATAGTTGTGATATTTTTAAGCATCATATTTGATAAAGTAGGTTTAGAAAAACCCTACTTTATTTTCACTGTCAAATTGACCTTTTTGCTCTTTAGTAATTTGCTCTTTAAAATTTTCTACTTTAAATATTGGCTCATCACTAACAGCAATTTTATAAGCTGTATTTTTTATAATTAACTCTATTTGTCCACCGGTTAGTTCATATTTTGCTAATTCTTCCATATCAAAATTCTTTTCTAAAGGAAGAGATGCTGGAATTAATTTTTTCCATAAATCTAATCTTTGAGTTTTATTTGGTTTTACAAATTCGATTTTATAATTAAATCTTCTTGAAAATGCCTTATCTAGATTTTCAAGTAAGTTTGTAGTTGCAATTAATATTCCATCAAATCTTTCAATTTGTTCTAAAAAAATATTTTGCATTTGATTATGCATTTTATCACTACTACTTACTCCTCCTGAAGCTCGTGCACTTAAAAACTGATCTGCTTCATTTAGTAACAATACGGGTTCAGATTTTGTTTGTGTTCGTAATTCATAGTATTTATCAAAGATACTTCTTACGTTTTTTTCACTTTCTCCTATATACATAGATAAAATTTTTGAACAATCAAAACTTAGAACCTCTTTTTTAAGAGATTTTGCAAGGGCAAGGGCTGTTAAAGTTTTACCAGTTCCTGCAACACCGTAAAAAATTATTTTAGCTTCAATTCCTCTTTTTTTATCTTTTATTCCCCATTGTTTCAATCTATTAATAACAGTCTTATCAACTTGTTTTAATAAAGCATCTAAGGTCTCTTTTGTTTTTTCATTTAAAACTACATCATCTAAAGATTTTGTTGTTGAGATTAACTCAAACATCTCTTGCTCTTTGATAATCGTATCTAGTTTTATTTTTCCAACATTAGTAGATTTTTTTGTTGGATGTGAAATCTTATACAGTACTTCATCAGGAATATAAAAATTTCTATTAATTCCACCAAATGGAGTTAGAACCTCATCATAATCTACTAAAGATTTAGAAACTAAAGTGGAGCTTTCTTCTAATAAACTTCTATATTTGATTTTTTCATAATCATCACTTGAAATTAATTCAATCAAAGAGTTCATATCTCTTAAGCTACCATCACCTCCTGAATACTCTTCTTTTAAAAGAGCTAAAAACAGTGTTTGTTCTTGTTCATCTAAATCATTATCTTTGAAAAAGTCCACAAGCATAATGGCATTATTTGTAACTTTGATTCTCTCTTTAATTCTATTTTCCAATAAAATTAATTTTGATTTCAATCTATTTGAACTTGGACTATTAACATCAAAGTTTTTTCTTACTACATTCAACTGTTGTGCTAAATCTATTCTAAAAAATTGATCTTGCAAATATTCTAAATGATCAGAGTAGTTTTTAATCTCAGGAAGAATAAAATCATTGCTTCCATTTTCAAGCATTTTTAAATAAGCACTTGAAAGAGATATACTTGAATTTATAAGTTCAAGTTTTGATACTTCACTTAATTTTACTTGATCAAAAGATACTTGAACAATCCAACCAAACTCTAAAAGTGATTTAATCAAATCAAGTTTTTCTAAATGTTTATAAGTTTTTAAATCATAAAACTCACCTAATACGTCAATAACACCTAAAGTATCCCTACCATTTACATACTCTTTAGACATATATTGTAAAACTTTTGCTTCTTCAACAGAACATTTTAATTGTGTATAGAATGTAGTTGATTCTACATTTTGTGCTTTTATAAAGTTTATAACTTCTTTCATTCTGTTTCTATAATCCTATTTATTTAATTTGTTTTCTAGATTTTTGAAAAATGAATCTAAGTTTTCTTTCTCGTTAAATTCAATTTTAAAATTACTATTTATTACTATATTTAATTTATCTATTCTTAAATCTTTTATATCTTTATACTTCATACTCTTTGAATTTTTATTAATATCAATAGTAAAACTATTTTCAATTTCAGTAAAAGAATCCTCACATAATGCTTTATATGAGCCTTTTGAATATGTTATCTCTTGACAATTATTATTTTGAAGATATTGTTTTATTTCATTTAAGTTAGATTGATTATGTAGATTTAATGCAATTACAATTAATGCAATAAATAAAAATAGTCCTATAAAAATCATTTAAACTCCCAGTAAAAATAATATAATACTGCAATATGTCTTAACTACTTATGAATAAAAAACTTGATAGAATAAGCAAAATTACTTGAGTAAATAAAAAGGATTCCAATGTTTAAACTTGCTACTTCTTCTTTTACAGCAATAACACTTTCAATATTTTTATTAAATGGTTGTGCAGACCATAGTGAAGCTTTGAAAGTTTTACCTAATGAACTGGCAATCGCAGATCAATGTAAAAACACAAATGTAAAATATGAAATGGATTGTTATGATTTAATTTCATATAAAAACTCTTTTGCCCAGTTAAGACTAGGATTAAATGCACAGCTTACTGGAAATTATAATGAAGCCCTACAACGATACTTGTTTGCAAAAGAAAAAGGAAATTTTTATGTTAACTCTTTGTTAGCAGAACTATATAATAATGGCCTTGGTGTTGAGAGAAATGAAGAAACCGTTATTAAATTGTTAGAAGAAGTAAAGGATGTTGATCCAATAGCAGCATACAAATTATCATATAACTATTTAGCAAAACAAGATTACAAAAATGCTGTTAAGCTTTTAACTTATGCTGCTGAAAATAACGTAAAACCTGCACAATCTGAACTATCAAGAATTTATAGCAATTCAGAAATTACAGAGACAAATTTGGAAAAAAGTATGTATTGGAATGACTTATACCAAGACAAATCTGATAGTTTTATGAAAAGAATATATGGAAAATAAATGATAAAAAAAATATTACTACCTACTGCTGCACTTTTTATATTTACAGCTTGTTCTATGAAAATGCCGACATTTTCTATGCCATCGTTTTCAATGCCCTCTTTTTTCAATTCTGAAGATGAAGATTTAGCTAGTTTAAAAGAGGCTAATGCTTGTCAAGAAATAGAAAGTTTAGACTCAAAGCTTACTTGTTATAAAAAAATATTGGATAAGAACTCTTATGCTCAACTTAGAATGGGTACATATTATGCTGATAAAAAAGAGTATAAGGATGCGGTTAGATATTTAGAACAAGCAAAAGAAAATGATAATGTTTATGCAAATCTTGCTTTAGCATTTTTATACTATAAAGGCGATGGAGTAAATAAAAATATTGATAAATCTTTTGAATTACTAAAAGAATCAAGTCATATTGATCCAAATGCAGCTTATCAATTAGCAAGATTTTATCTACAAGGTATAAATACTAAAATAGATAATGAAAAAGGTGTTGAATTAATAAATTTTGCAGCATCAAAGGGTGTGTCAACAGCTCAAAAGATGTTAATAAATATTCACAAAGAGGGTTCATTTGGACAACCTCGTGATCAAAAGAAAGTTGAATATTGGGAAAATATCGTAAAACAAAATAAAGAAGATACTACTTTTAAAGTTTATAAACTTTAATCTGTAAAAAAACAATACTACTTTTTTTCTAAACCATAGAAAAAGAGTTCTATTGTGTCACTAATGATATTTTTTGTATCATATTTCTCTATTAAATAACTCTCAATAAAGCCATCTGATAATTTTTTAAACAGTGTAGATACATGCTTATAATTAATATTTTTATTTGGATAAAGCTCTTTAAATTGTCTTATCAAAAACTCATATATTTCATCAACTATAGGATGATTTGATATATCTAATTTATGGAAGAAGTATGGATCAGTAGTATTATTATCAATTTGAATAAATATCTCATATTTACAAGATAAATATAATTCTAAATTTTCTTTTGGATTATTAGTTTCTTTAGATTTTAAAGTATCTAAAAAATTTTGTAGTTTTGTAATAAGATATTCTAAATATAAATTTTCTTTTGAAGTAAATAAATTATAAATTGTTCCAACAGATATTTCTAACTCTTTTGCTAAATGTGATATTTTAAAATTTTTATAACCATATCTATCAAAATATTCAGAGGCTGCTTTTAAATACAAATCTTTTTTAACTTTTACTAATTCTTCATTTATTTTATTCTTCATTTATATCCATAATTTTCTTGTGATTATAATTTAATTAATATTAAAAACAAAATTGAACATATAATAATAAATTGAACTTAATTCATTATTAAGTTTATTTGATTTAAAATCTATTTTACATTGAAACTTAGGATTCAGATGAATTTCAACCCACAAATAAAATTAAAACTTTTAAGAGATTTTAAAACTGACGCATTATTAATCTACATAAAAACAGTAATTGAAGAGCTTCTAGAAAACATAAAAAATGAAACCTATAAAATTGACTTAGGAAATGAAGATTTTAATTTAGAAATAGAAGAAAATATCAAAACATTAAACTCTCATCTTAGCAAAACAATTATAAATGCTTATGAATTAAAAGCATTTATGTCTTACAGCCAAATGAAAACAAAAAGTAATAAGCTTCTTCCAAATGATGAAGCTTTAGTTTTTTATTATAATTCACTTGTAAAACAAATAGAAACTACGCTTCAAGAAGGTGATATTTGGATTCCTGAACAAATCATACTGTCACTTCTTAGTGAATGGATCTTAGAAGAAAATAAATCTGTAACTTTATATCCATTTTTAAATGACATTGATTATTTAAAATTATTAAGCCATTATGAAAATGCTCGTAATAGTGAGAAAATGAACTCTTTTCGTGAAAATATAATTAAAATGTATAAAATTTCATCTGCAATGATAAAAAGACTTAAAAACTCAAAATATAAAGTAGATTCTTCAAGAAAGTCTAAAAAGAGAAATAAATGAAAAGTAATATTCTATCTGGATTAACCGTTGGTATTGTAGCACTTCCTTTATCTATGGCATTAGCAATTGCCACAGGAGTTCCACCTCAGCTTGGACTTTATACGGCGATAGTTGCAGGTTTTTTTGCAGCTATTTTTGGAAGTAGTAAAATAAATATTTCAGGGCCAACTGCTGCTTTTGTAGTTATTTTAATCCCTATTGTTCAAGAGTTTGGAGTTTCTGGACTTCTTGTTTGTGGTTTATTATCTGGAATTATTCTTATCCTAATAGGAGTTTTAAAACTAGGGACTTTAATAGAGCTTATTCCATATCCAGTAACCGTTGGATTTACTTCTGGAATTGCTCTTGTTATTGCAACTTTCCAAATAAAAGATTTTTTTGGTCTTACAATAGAAAATTTTAGTGGTTCTTATATAGACAAGATTATTATACTATTTAACTCATTTCATACTTTTGATACAGCAGAATTATTAACCGGTTTATTTACACTCTTTTTATTAATTTTGTGGCAAAAAACTAAAAGTAAAATACCATCTGCACTAATTGCACTTAGTTTTTCAACAGTAATTGTGACTTTTTTAAATATAAATATTCCTTTTCTTGATATTTCAACAATAGCATCAACTTTTTCTTATGAAATAGGAGAGTTAAAAGGAAACGGAATTCCCCCTATTCCTTTACAATTTACGCTACCATGGAGTTATTTAAATCCTAATGATATTAACTTAGATTTATTATATAAACTTCTTCCACATAGTATTGCCATTGCCATATTAGGAGCTTTAGAATCTTTATTATGTGCTGTAATTAGTGATGGTATGACTGGAAATAAAACTAATCCAAATAAAGAGTTAATTGGTCAAGGAATTACAAATATCATTGTTCCTTTTTTTGGAGGAATTCCTGCAACTGCTGCAATTGCCCGAACTGTTGTAAATATAAAATCAGGAGGAACTTCAAAAGTATCTTCTATTGTACACTCATTATTTATTTTAGTTTCAATTATATTTTTATCTCAATATTTATCATATTTACCAATGGCATCACTTTCAGCTTTACTTTTTGTTGTAGCTTGGAATATGTCTGAAGTTAAACACTTTATAAATATAATTAAAGTGGCACCTAAAGATGATGTTTATGTTCTTCTTGCTTGTTTTTCTTTAACTGTTTTATTTGATATGCAAATAGCAGTTGCCATTGGTATTGGATTAGCTTCAGTTTTATTTATAAAAAGAACTATTGATTTATATTCAATTGAACTTGTAAATACAAAATTAACAATTCATCCAGATATTCCTGGGAATATCTCTATTTATGATATAAATGGACCAATGTTTTTTGGAGCTGCACAAAATGCTTTAAAAACCCTATTAAATTCAAATGAAGATACAACTGTGGTAATTTTAAATATGCAAAATGTAACCATGATTGATATGACAGCAATGGTTGCTCTAAAATCAATAGTAGATAATTTTAAAAGAAAAAATAAGAAACTTATTTTTTCTGGTTTACATACCAGAATTATAAAAAAGTTAGAAAAAGCTAATTTTAATCTAAATGAAGAAAATTTAAAATCTTTTTCAAATATTGAAGATGCAATAAATTACACAAAATTATTAGTAAAGAAATAGATATAAAATCTATTTCTCTATTAAATCATATAAAGCTTGTATTTCTTGTGCCCATATTTCTTCATTTATAGTTTCTAATACAAGTGGAATATCATCCATTCTATCATCATTCATAATAAATTTAAAAGCATCCCAACCAATTTTTCCAACTCCCAAAGAATCATGTCTATCAACTCTGCTTCCTAAATCTGGTTTAGAGTCATTTATATGCATTCCCATAAGGTATTGTCTACCTACAATTTTATCAAACTCATTCCATGTTTTATCATAGGCTTCTCTTGTTCTTATATCATATCCTGCTGTGAACATATGACAAGTATCAATACAAACACCTACTCTACTTTTATCTTCGATTTTATCTATGATATAAGCTAAATGTTCAAATTTATATCCAAGGTTACTTCCTTGACCTGCTGTATTTTCAATTACTAGCTTAATATCATTTGTAGCATCAATTGCTTTATTCATTGAAACTGCAATATTATTTAAACACTCTTCTTCACTTATTTTTCTAAGATGGCTGCCTGGGTGAAAATTTAATCTATCAAGTTTTAATATTTCACATCTTTCAATCTCGTGAATAAATCCATTAAGAGATTTTTCTCTAGCTTCAATTTCAGGATGTCCTAGATTTATTAAATAAGAATCATGTGGCAAGATATGTTTGGCTTGGATACCACATTTTTCCATTTCTAGAAACCATTTATCTAAGGTTTTTGTATCAAAATCTTTTGCTGCCCATTGTCTTTGGTTTTTTACAAAAAGTGCAAAAGCTTTTGCTCCAATTGCACTTGCATTTATTGGTGCATTATATACTCCACCACTTGCACTTACATGTGCTCCTACATATTTCATTATATCTTCCTAATAATTTTTATTCTAATTATCATTTTACTTAAATATTCTGTTGTTAATTTTAAAAGTGACAATTAAAGTGTCATTTATCAACATTTTTGATTTAATTTAAAAAACATACTTGATTTTTAATCTTATTATTAAAATGTATTATACAATGTTAATGTAAATTTAAATTTGCTACAGAAGGGCTATAAATTTTAAGTAAAATTCTCATGAAACGAGTTTATATCTTTCTAAAATAGAAAAATTATAATAAATTTACAGATAAAAAAATAGTTATACAAAGGATCAAAATATATGGAAAAAGTTGTAATTATCGGTGGTGGATACTCAGGAATTTATGCATTGCAAGAATTAGTTAAAAATAGAAACATTAAAATCACACTGATAGATAAACACACTTTTCATAATTTACAGCCTGAAGTTTACGATTTAATTGCAAATAAATCAAATATTGCTGATGTTACAATTGATTTAACTACATTATGTATGGGATTAAATCATCCATATTTAGAGTATAAAAATTTAAAAGTTAGAAGAATAGATAAAGAAGCAAAAAAAATCTACACAGAAGAGCAAGAAATTGTAGAGTTTGATTATTTAGTAATGGCAGCAGGAACTAGAACTTTCTTCCCTCCTCAAATTCCTGGACTGAATAATGCTCACGATATTAAAAAACTTCACTGGGCAATGTTCTTTAAACAAAGTTTTGAAAATCAACTTTTCAAAAAAATCCAATTTGAAGCAAAACAGTGTGATGATACTCATATTGTTGTAGTTGGAGCTGGATTATCAGGAGTTGAAATCGCTGCTGAAATGGCATACAACTCTAAAATGTTCTTCAAAAGAGGAAACTTCTCTTGTGATAATCTAAAAATTTCACTTGTTAGTAGTTCAGATACTATTCTGCCTGGTCTTACACCACAATTAGTTAGTATGTCCCATGAAAGATTAAAATCTTTAGGAATTAATGTAATTACAAATACAAAACTACTAAAGTGTAATGAAGATCACCTAGAGTTATCAAATGGTACAAAAATTCACCACTCATTTATTATCTTTACAGGTGGTATTGAAGCTTCACCTATTACTTCACAATTAGATGTTGATAAAAATGGTAGAGGTCAGATTTTAGTAAATGAATATCTTCAAACTAATAAATATCCAAATATTTTTGCTATTGGTGATATCGCTGAAATTAAAAACAAAAAAGGCGAAATAATGCCTCCAAATGTTACGGTAGCAAGAATTAGTGGAGCATGTGCGGGTAAAAATATTTTAGCTATGATAAAAAATAAAAAAATGACACCTTGTGATCCAAAACTAGAAGGTATTTTAATCGCCCTTGGTGGGAAATATGCAGCTGGAAACTTATATGGATTAGTTCATGTAAAAGGAAGAATCGCATACGAAATTAAAAAATATGTATTTAGTTCTTATAGAAAACCCCTTTTAAAATTAATTAAAGATGGTTATAAAAAACTTAAAAAGCTGTAATTAACACCCTCTTAATAAGAGGCTAGTAAATTACTAGTCTCTTTTTATTCTAATTAAAATTCCATTTTCACTATCTTTGTGAACTATTTCTTTTCCATCTCTTTCAAATAACTCTTTTAGGAAATTATCAGGATAAGTAGAAGATAGATTTTCTTTATTAAAAGTTTTTAAATCTTGACATTTAAAAGTACTTCTACAAACTTTATCTTCATAGATTTTCATATCTAAAACTGCTGTTCCTGCTGTAAAAATCTGAACTTGTGTATAATCTTTAAACTTATAAATAAATCCCTTATCATAAAACTTCATTTGTGGTGTTTTTATTAATATTGTAGCACTTGATGTATTTTGTGGTTGTATCTCTTTTGTTGCACATCCTACAAATAAAAATGCGAAAACAATAAAAATTGCTAAATTTTTGATGACTAATCCTTTGTTTTGAAAACTTTTACTATAATTATAGCAAATTATATAATTAAAGGTTTTATATTGTTAGTACATATTTGTTGCGCAGTTGATAGTCACTATTTTTTAGAAAGAATACAAGAAGAATTTCCCCAAGAAGAGTTAGTAGGTTATTTTTATGACCCTAACATTCATCCATATAGTGAATATAGACTTAGATATTTAGATGTGGAATACTCATGCAAAAAATTGGGTATTCCTTTGATTGAAGGTGCTTATAACCTAGAAGAATGGTTAAAAAAAGTTAAAGGGATGGAACACATGCCCGAAAAAGGTGATAGATGTACAGTTTGTTATGATGATAGACTCGATACTACTGTTCAAAAAGCTCAAGAATTAGGTCATAATAAATTTACAACGACACTACTTATTTCACCTAAAAAATCTCAAGAGAAGCTAGAGAAAATTGGTAATAATTTATCATCATTAACAGGTTTAGAATTTATTTATAGAGACTACAAAGCTGGAAATGGTGCTGAAATTCAAGGTCAAAAAGTAAAAGAAAACTCACTTTATAGACAAAATTATTGTGGTTGTTTATTTGGTTTAAGTGCCCAAAGAGAAGCTCAAGATAAGATTATGGATGAAATGTTTAATCCTATTTCAAACCAAATTTTGCCAGAATCTATTGAAGAGAGACTTGAGCTTTATAAAAGAAGAAATCAATTAGAAGAGCAAGGTGCAAACTATAAAATCATCAAACAAAGATTTTTAAACTATAGACTTATGAGCGCTAAAGTAATTCTTGCAAAACAAATTGTTCCTTCTTATATTTTATGTTATTCAACAATAAATAGAAATAAAACAAATGGAAGAATTGAGTATGAAAAAGATGGAATTAATTATCTAAATAGAGATGAAGTAAAAATCATTGATATTACAACTTTTAATCTATTTGCAGATACTTCATATAAAAATGTAAAAGAGCTTATGTATTCTCCTTTGAGTTTTCAAAAAGAGTTAGAAGTTAGAAATCTTATTATAAAAAATCCTTATGATTTAAGTGCACTAATTGTTCTTGATGAAATAAAAAATGAAAAATATGAGATAGAAATAAATGCTGAAACTTATGAAGATATAAAAGAAGAGATTATATGAAACTTTTAGTTTGTGCCATGGAGGCTTCTTCAAATATTCATTTAAAAGAGTTAAAAAAACATTTAAGTGATGATGTTGAACTTTATGGTGTTTTTGATAAAGAGTTGGGAACACCTCTTTATGATTTAACAGCATTAGCAATCATGGGATTTGTTGATGCTTTAAAAAAATTAAGATTTTTTTTTAAACTAAGAGATGAGTTAGTAAAACTAGCAGCTTCTTGTGAAAAGGTTTTACTAATGGATAGCTCAGGATTTAATCTTCCTTTGGCAAAAAAATTAAGAGAAACTTATCCAAACAAAGAGATTATTTATTATATTTTACCTCAAGCTTGGGCTTGGAAAAAAGGAAGAGTTGCAAAACTAGAAAAATATTGTTCAAAGCTTTGTTCAATTATTCCTTTTGAAAGTGAAATTTATAATGATAAAAATAAAATCACTTATGTTGGACATCCACTTTTGGATGAAATAAAAGAATTTAAACAAGAATTATCAAACTCAAATAAAATTGCTTTTATGCCAGGAAGTAGAAAAACAGAAATTGCAAATCTTATGCCAATTTTTAGAGAATTGATAAAAAAAATACCAAATAAAGAGTATGTTTTAATTATTCCTGCGAAATTTGATGATGAATATATTAAAAAAATTTATGGAGATCTTTCAGATTTTACAATCTCTAAAAATACCCACGAAGCACTTATTAATGCTGACTATGCATTTATTTGTTCAGGAACAGCAACCCTTGAAGCGGCGCTAATTGGAACTCCTTTTACTCTTTCTTATATTGCTAAGAAATTTGATTTTTTTATAGGAAAGTTATTTGTAAAATTAAATTATATTGGACTTGCAAATATATTTTTTGAAAAAATGGGTAAATCAGCTCTTCATAGTGAATTTTTACAAGAAAATGTAACTGTTACTAATCTACTAAATGATTATAATAATTTGGATAAAAATTCATTTTTTAACAATTCTAAATTGTTAAGAGATTATCTAAAAAATGGAAGTTCACAAAATGTTGCAAAGATAATTCAAAACTAATTTTTTTTTGGATATAATATTTGTCATTCAATAAAAAAATCAGGAAATTATATGTTAGATATTATGCAAATTCAAGAAATTCTTCCTCACAGATACCCACTTCTTTTAGTAGATAGAATCACAGAAATGGAACTTAAACAGTCTATTAAGGGATTTAAAAATGTATCAATCTCAGAACCAGCATTCCAAGGTCACTTTCCAGGTCACCCTATTTATCCAGGTGTTTTAATACTAGAAGGAATGGCTCAAGCAGGTGGGGTTTTAGCCCTAAAAAGTTCAGATTTAACTGACGAAGAAATGAAAAACAAAGTTATCTATTTTATGAGTATTGATAAGGCTAAATTCAGAACTCCCGTAAGACCAGGTGATAGATTGGACTATGAATTAGAAGTAATTAAAATGAAAAGCTCTCTTATGGTTTTAAAAGGTCAAGCATTTGTAGATGGAAAAGTATGTGCAGAAGCAGAATTTAAAGCTATGATTGTTGACAAGTAAGAATAGTAGGAAAATATGAATAATATTCACAATACAGCAATAATTGAAGAAGGTGCCCAATTAGGTGATAATATCACTATTGGTGCTTTTACAATTATTGGAAAAGATGTAAAAATTGGTGATGGAACAATAGTTGATTCTCATACTTTAATAACAGGGAAAACAACAATTGGAAAAAATAACCATATTTTTTCACATGCATCAATAGGTTCAATTCCTCAAGATCTAAAATTCAATGGTGAAGATGTTGAACTTATTATTGGTGACAATAATAAAATAAGAGAATACACACTATTTAATCCAGGAACAATTGGTGGTGGATCTGTTACAAGAATTGGCAACAATAATTTATTTATGGGATATACTCACGTAGCTCATGATGTTATTATTGGTAACCATTGTATTTTTGCAAATGGAGCAACATTAGCAGGTCACGTTGAATGTGATGACTATGTTGTAGTTGGAGGATTAACGCCTGTTCACCAATTCTGTAAACTAGGAACTCAAGTAATGGTTGGTGGTGCATCAGCTGTTGCTCAAGACATTCCTCCATTTTGTTTAGCAGAAGGAAACAAAGCAGTGTTAAGAGGATTAAACCTAACAGGGCTTAGAAGAAGATTTGAGAATAGAGCTGATATAGATGCAATTAAACATGCATATAAAGAATTATTCGAATCAGGTAGACCTTTACAAGAAGTAGCAAGTGAGCTATTTGAATCAGATGAAAATAAATATGTAAAAGAATTAGCTAGTTTTGTATTAAATACAAAAAGAGGTATTCCTTTTAATAGAAAGTAAGATAGGTATAAAATGAGTAAGATTATATGTGATTTTTGTGGAGCAACAGATAGCAGAGACAATCCTGTAATTGCAGGGGACAATGCTTGTATTTGTAAATCTTGTGTAACTGCAGCAAGTGATATTATGAATGGAAACGTTGAAAATATTAACGACCAAACAAAAGCAACTCCTGTTGAAGAAACAGAGATTAAAATCAAAACTCCAGCTGAACTAAAAGCTATTTTAGATGAGTATGTAATTGGACAAGATAGAGCTAAAAAAGTTCTTTCTGTTGCTGTTTACAATCATTATAAAAGAATCTTTAGACACAATGAAATTGATGATGATACAGAGTTAAATAAATCAAATGTTTTATTAATTGGACCAACAGGTTCAGGAAAAACTCTATTAGCACAAACTATTTCAAAATATCTTGATGTTCCATTGGCAATTGCAGATGCAACATCTTTAACAGAAGCTGGATATGTTGGTGATGATGTTGAAAATGTTGTTACAAGACTTGTTCAAGCGGCTGATGGTGATATCAAAAAAGCTGAACGTGGAATTATCTTTATTGATGAAGTTGATAAAGTTGCACGTATGAGTGAAAATAGATCAATTACAAGAGATGTTTCAGGAGAAGGAGTTCAGCAAGCTTTATTAAAAATTGTTGAAGGTTCTGTTGTAAATGTTCCACCAAAAGGTGGAAGAAAACATCCTGGTCAAGATGCACTTCAAGTTGATACTACAAATATTTTATTTATTTGTGGTGGAGCATTTGATGGTTTAGAAGATATTATCAAGAAAAAAGAAGGTGCAAATGTACTTGGATTTAATCAAGATAAAAAAGGTAAAAATGACCACGATAAAGTTTTATCAAAAGTAGAAGCAGATGATTTAGTAAAATATGGTTTAATTCCTGAATTAATAGGAAGACTTCATATGGTTGCTACTTTAAATGAAATTACAGAAGATGATATGGTTCATATTTTAACTGAACCAAAAAATGCTTTAATAAAACAATATATCAAACTTTTTGAAATGGATGATGTAAAATTAGAGTTTGAAAAAGATGCATTAAAAGAATTAGCAAGATTAGCAATTGTTAGAAAAACAGGGGCTAGAGGCCTAAGATCTATTTTAGAAGATATTATGTTAGATATTATGTTTGATCTTCCAAAATACAAAAATAAAACAATTACAATTTCAAAAGAAGTCGTTCTTAAAACTAAAGAACCAAAAGTAGCATAAAAAGGATATAAAAGTGTTTTTAGATAAATTAATAGGTCTCTTTTCAAATGATATGGCAATTGACTTGGGAACAGCAAATACGATTGTTTCAGTAAGAGGGAAAGGTATCATTATAAATGAACCTTCTGTTGTTGCTGTTCAAAAAGATAAAAATGGTAGAGATAGAATTTTAGCTGTTGGTCAAGAAGCTAAACAAATGATTGGGAAAACTCCTTTAAATATTCAAGCTGTTCGTCCAATGCAAGATGGTGTTATTGCCGATTTTGAGATGACAGAAAGAATGATTAGATATTTTATTGAAAAAGCACATTCTAGAAAATCTTTTATTAGACCTAGAATTATTATTTGTATTCCTTATGGTATTACTCAAGTTGAGAAAAAAGCCGTTGAAGAATCAGCAATGAGCGCCGGAGCAAGAGAAGTATTCCTAGTGGAAGAACCAATGGCAGCTGCAATTGGAGCTGGAATTCCTGTATCTGATCCAGCTGGTTATGTTGTTGTTGATATTGGTGGGGGAACTACTGAAATTGGTGTTACTTCACTTGGTGGATTAGTTCTTTGTAAATCAATAAAAGTTGCAGGAGATAAGTTTGATAAATCAATTATCGAACATGTTAGACAAAACTACAATCTTTTTATTGGTGAAAGAACTGCTGAAAATATCAAAATTGAAATTGGAACTGCTGTAAAACTAGGAACTGAACTTAAAATGAAAGTAAAAGGAAGAGATAATTCTGGATTACTTTCAACTATTGAATTAGGAAGTGAAGGTGTTAGAATTGCAATAAAAGAACCTCTAAAAGAAATTGTTTCTGCAATTAAAAGTGTTTTAGAAAACATGCCTCCTGACTTAGCAAGTGATATTGTTGATAATGGTGTAATTATTACAGGTGGTGGTGCATTAATCAGAGGATTAGACACTTACCTAGCAGATATTATAAAATTACCTGTTAGAATAGCTGATGAACCTTTATTATCAGTTGCATATGGAACAAGCCAAGTTCTAGATCAAGAAGAGTTACTTAAACTAATAACTAATGCGTAAATTCATCTTTGTACTACTATTTATAATAGCTAGTTTATCTTACCTCTTTGAGGTAGATGAACTGCTAATAAAAAAATTCTCCTTTTTAAATGATTTAAAAATATCTTATATTAATAAAGTAATAAGTATTTCAAGCAGTATAGAAAAGCATTTTAATCAAGTAAAAAAAATAGAAGAATTAACTATTGAAAACAATGAATTAAAAGAATACAAAATACTATATAATGGTGCACAAAAACAGTTAAATGCTGTAAAAGAGTTTTTAGTAAATATTGATTTAAACCAATCAAAACCTAAAATCGAATTAGTAAAAGTTTTATCTTATGTAAATTTCAATGATTTTACAAAAGTTTGGTTAGATAAAATTCCTGAAGATGACAATATCTTAGGATTAATAACAGAAAACTACGCAGCAGGTATTTTAGTAAATAAAGATGGCCGTTCTGTTGGCTTATTAAATGGAAATAAAGATTCATCATATGCTACTTTTATTGGTGAAGAAAAAGCACCTGGAATAATCACTGCTTCTAAAAGTGAAGAAGAATTATTAATCAAATATATTCCTATTTGGGCTGAAATAAAAAAAGGTGATGAAGTTATAACATCGGGTATGGATAATATCTTTTTTGAAGGATTAAAAGTAGGAAGAATTATAGAAGTTACAAGCTTACCTGACATGAAAATAGCTACTGTAAAACCATATGTAAATGTTTTAAAGAAAAAATATTTTTATGCATATAAAAATGTAAATCAAGAACTTAAGACTATCAAAAAAACAGAAATGCCAGAAAAAAAAGAGACTCCAGAAAAAAAACCATTAAATAAGTGATTTTAGATAAGATAATCAATCTAAAATCTACATATTTATTTTAACTATTAGTCAAATTATATTTTAATATCTTGCCATAATTGCATCTACAGTATTCCAAGAAATATCTTCTTTTTTATTTCCACCTTTAAACATATTATAAATATATCTAGCAAACATATCTGTTTCAAGATTTACTTTTGTTCCAATTTTATATCTACAAAAAAGTGTATTTTTTACAGTATGAGGAATTATAGTAAGCCTAAAAGAATCTTTTAAAACTTCATTAACTGTAAGTGAAACTCCATCTATAGTAATACTTCCTTTTGGAATAACATATCTTAAATACTCAGCGGGTAAAGATACATAAAAATCTGTAGAATTTCCGTTTTGCTTAATAGATTTTATGGTTCCTAGACAATCAACATGCCCTTGAACGATATGCCCTTCAAATCTATCTCCCATCATCATTGCAGGTTCCATATGAACCTCATCTTTATAGTTTTCCATTGCAAGAATATTTTGAGATTCAGGTGAAAGCTCAACCGTAAAAGTATCTTTAGAAGTTTTTACAACTGTTAAACATGCTCCATTTATTGCAATAGAATCTCCAATTTTTGGATTATATTTTGCTTTTAATGTTAAATAATTGTTTTGAAAACTAACAACTTTTCCCATCTCTCTTATAAGTCCTGTAAACACTTAAAAAACCTTTTGATAAAATTTAGGTATAATATCTAAAAAATGTTAAGAAGCTAATTTTAACTACTTTAATTAAAAACTTAAAATAAGATACAGTTGATTTATAAAAAATTCAAAATATAATTTTCTCTTAATCAAAAGGAATAATATGGATTATGATGTAATTGTTGTTGGTGGTGGTCATGCAGGTATTGAAGCATCATTAGCAAGTGCTAGAATGGGTAAAAAAACTCTTCTAATTACTATGTTAGTAGAACAAATAGGAGCAGCCAGCTGTAATCCAGCAGTTGGTGGTCTTGCTAAAGGTCATTTAGTTCGAGAACTAGATGCAATTGGTGGAGAAATGGGACTTTGTACAGATGCTACAGGTATTCAATTTAGAATATTAAATGCTTCAAAAGGTGCAGCAGTTCAAGGAAGCCGAGCTCAAATTGATATGGATAAATATAGAGCATATATGAGAAAAGTTTGTCATAATACTCCTAATTTAGAAGTATATCAAGATGAAGTATCTTCGCTTTTAGTAAAAAATGGGAATGAAGTTTATGGTGTAAAAACTAAACTTACAGAAGAGTTCACTTCACATAAAGTTATTATAACTACAGGTACTTTTATGAGAGGACTTATTCATATTGGTGAAAATAGATATGATGCTGGACGAGCTTGGGAATTACCTTCAAGTACATTATCAATTCAATTAAAAGAATTAGGATTAAATGTCGGAAGATTAAAAACAGGAACACCTGCTAGAATTGATGCAAACTCTATTGATTTTTCTGTTATGGATATGCATGGTGGAGATGTTAATCCAAGTCCATTTTCTTTCAGAACTGATAAATCAAAATTTTCGCCAACACAATATCCTTGTTATATCACATACACTAATCTAAAAACTCATGAAAAGATTTCATCTAATTTCTTTAGAGCACCTCTTTTCACTGGTCAAATTGAAGGACTAGGGCCAAGATATTGTCCAAGTATTGAAGATAAAGTAAATAGATTTGCAGAAAGAGATAGACATCAATTATTCCTAGAGCCTCAAACAGCAATGGGAAGTGAATATTATATAAATGGATTAAGTACTTCTTTACCTATTGATGTTCAAAAAGATATGATTCACTCAATTGCAGGTCTTGAAAATGCTAAAATTATTAGATATGGATATGCAATAGAATATGATTATGTAGATCCAACTGAACTAAAACATACACTAGAAACTAAAAAGATTAAAAACCTTTATAATGCAGGTCAAATTAATGCAACAACTGGTTATGAAGAAGCAGCATCACAAGGATTAATGGCAGGAATTAATGCAGCCCTTGCAATTGATAATAAAGAGCCATTTATTTTAAGACGAGATGAGGCTTATATTGGAGTTTTAATAGATGATTTAGTTACTAAAGGAACAAATGAACCATATAGAATGTTTACATCACGTGCTGAGTATAGACTTCTTTTAAGGGAAGAAAATGCTGATTTAAGACTTTCTTCTTATGGTCATAAATTAGGTCTTATTTCTGATGAAGTTTTAGCAAAAGTTGAGAATAAAAGAGCAGTTTTAAATGATGCAATTGAGTTTATGGCAAATGAATGGCTTACTTCTAAAAAAGAGACTTTAGAATTACTTGAATCAATTGGTGAAGAAAAAATTAATGATAAAGTTTTACTTATAGATTTAATTGGAAGAAATACAATTGATGGACCTAAGTTTGATAAGTTAGTTCCTTCTTTAGCACATGTTGATGACTATTTAAAAGAGCAAATTATTATTGAAGCTAAGTATTATAGATATATTCAAAAACAACAAAAACAAATTGAAAAAATGAAAAAAATGTTAAAAGCAGCTATTCCTGAAAATTTCTCATTTAAAGGACTTGCTGGATTATCAAATGAAGTAATTGAAAAGCTAGAAAAACACAGACCTCCAACACTTTTTAATGCTAGTTTAATATCAGGAATTACACCTGCAGCTCTTGATATTATTCATTTGAATATAAATATAAAAAATCAAAATATTTAATATTATTTAACCTATTATTAAAAAAAGGACATATAAATGTCCTTTTTTTATATAAAGCAAAAAAATCTCCTAAAATAAAATTGTATTCAACAATAAAAGCTCTAAACACAAATCTAAAATTTGCTTTAATTAACTATGTTATATAATTGTTTTCAAAAAATATTCAACTATGTGAAATTTATTATCAATTTTTATTGAATATTATCTAAAAATAAAAAAGAGGATTTATATGCAAGTTTATTTATATGCAAAAAGTGGCCATACAATTGGTCTTGAAGCAACAAAAAGATGTGCTGCAATTGCTAATGTTTTAAAAGAGTTTGACCCAATTTTATGTACTAGTGATTTTAGAGCAGGAGCATTTGCAAAAGATTTATTAGGAATCAGAAGATATGTAAATATTGATGTTGTAAGAAACTTACATAATATTATGCAAAAAAGAGATATTTTAGTTTATGATACTCCTGAAGCAAATGAAGATATGAAAAAAGATATGAAAGAATTTTGTACTTTAGTTTATGGTATTGATAATGAAATTCAAGGTATTGTTGTTGATACTTCAATATATACAAAACAAGAAAATCCAAAACTTGAAAAAACTATTTTTTTTGGAGATGATGATTATTATAATCTTTTTCTAAAATTACTTGAAGAATCTGGGAAATTTAATATTAATCTTTTAATGGGACACTATTTCTTTTTAGGAAATGAAAAAATATTTAATAATCATTTCTCAAATGTAATTGATGAAGAAGAGTATGTACAAACAATTAAAGATTCAAAATATCTTTTAACTGCATCGCTTCAAACAGCTCTTGAGTCATTAGCTTGTGGTAATAAACCTGTTTTATTTAGAAGAGAAGATAAAATTTATGATGAAAAATTAATTGAAGAGTTAAATCTTCCTATTATTGAAGCAAGTAGTTTAGAAGAATTATTAGAAAAATTTGATCTTAGCATAAATGAGTATCCAATAATAAGTAATTTTAATATTGTTAACCTTGAAAATATTAAAAAAGAAATAAAAGAAAAAATCGATTTATATAATAAATTAACCCAACAGTAGTGTTTACATAATTTTCAATATATAAGTATAGATTATATTTGTTTATGCAAATTATAAGGATAGTTTATATAAAATTAGAAAAAATATACAAAGGTTTTATAAATGACAAAATCAAATGAATTTTTAAGTAAAACTCCTTACCGTCTTAAAAGATATGTAGGGTATGTTATTGCAACTGTGGTTGCATTGTCTCTACCATTTATTAAAATTGATGGAAACCATGTGTTTTTATTATCTTTTGATAAAAAACAATTACACCTTTTAGGAACTGCATTTGATATGCAAGAGTTATATTTAATGCCATTTTTATTGATGTTGTTATTTTTAGGTATCTTTGCAGTAACTTCACTTGGTGGTAGAGCTTGGTGTGGATGGGCATGTCCTCAAACAATTTTTAGGGTAATTTATAGAGATTTAATTGAAACAAAATTATTAGGTCTTAGAAGAATTAAAAATAAACAAAAAGAGCCTGATTTAAGTAAAGCTGGAAATAGAACAAAAAAAGTTATTGGTGTTCTTATTTGGACTTGCTTAGCATTAATTGCTGCTGCTGACTTTTTATGGTATTTCGTTCCTCCTGAAGATTTCTTTGCTTATTTACAAGATCCACTTGAGCATCTTTTTTTAATTGGATTTGTTTTAGGAATTGCTGCATTTTTAATTTATGATGTTATATTTTTAAAAGAAGATTTTTGTATTTATATTTGTCCTTATTCAAGGGTTCAATCAGTTCTATATGATAATGACACATTCCAAGCTATTTACTCAACAAATAGAGGTGGAGATATCTACAATGATAGTAAAGAAAAAATCATCTTTAAAGCAAAAGATTTACCAATAGATACAAATGAATGTACTACATGTGAAGCATGTGTAACAGTTTGTCCTACACATATTGATATTAGAAAAGGTTTACAACTAGAGTGTATTAACTGTCTAGAATGTGTAGATGCATGTACTACAGTTATGGGGAAACTTGGTAAACCATCTCTTGTACAATGGTCAAGTACAAATGCAATTAAAAATGACATTCCTACTAAAATGTTAAGAAAATCAACGATTATGTATTCTGTTGCACTTTTACTTGTTGTTGCGCTTTTATTTGTAATGGGTGGTGAAAAAGAGTATATGTTATTAAATATCAATAAAACTACTCAATTATATAAAGTAAAAGAGGATAATGTTGTTGCAAATAATTATGTATTACTATTCCAAAATACAGAATCAAAACCTTTAACATATAATTTAGAAATAACTGATAACCCAGATATTAAAATTACAAGATATGAGCCATTTACTTTAAGTCCAGGTAAACTTGCAAAAAAAGTTGTAATACTTGAAACTGATAAACTTTTAGTAAATGATAAATCAAAAGATACACCAATTACAGTAACACTTAAAGCTTATGCACAAGAAGATCCTGAAAAAGTTGTTGTATTCAGAAAAGCTGTATTTATCTATCCAAGAGCAGATAAACTAAAATAATTCAACATGGGATAAGAGCTTTCTTATCCCATATATTCAAACTTACTTAACTTACTTATCAACAAAGCTTAGCTATAATCGCGATATATATTTATTAACTATTTTCATGGAGTACTATTAATGACTAAATTCATATTTGTAACAGGTGGAGTTCTTAGTTCACTTGGTAAAGGGATTACCTCTGCATCAATTGCAACTATTTTAAAACAATCAGGATTCAAAGTAAGTATGCTTAAAATCGACCCATACTTAAACGTAGATCCAGGAACGATGAGTCCACTTGAGCATGGTGAAGTTTTTGTTACAGCAGATGGAGCTGAAACGGATCTTGACTTAGGGAATTATGAAAGATTTATTGATAAGACTTTAACTAAAAAAAATAGTTTTACAACTGGTCAAGTTTATCAAAGTGTTATAAAAAGAGAAAGAGAAGGTGGTTACTTAGGTAAGACTATTCAAGTAATCCCTCATGTTGTTGATGAAATTAAAGAAAGAATTTATGCAGCAACTGATGATAATGATTTTTTAATTATTGAACTTGGAGGAACGGTAGGAGACATCGAAGGTTTACCATTTATGGAAGCAATTAGATCAATAAGACATGAACTTCCAAAAACAAATACAATGAACATTCATTTAAGTTTAGTGCCTTATATTAAAGCAGCAGGTGAACTTAAAACAAAACCTACTCAACATTCAGTTCAAGAACTAAGAAGAATCGGTATTACTCCTCATATGTTAGTTTGTAGAACAGAAAGAGAATTACCTAAAAATTTAAAAGATAAATTAGCACTTGCTTGTGATATTGATAGAAATGCAGTTATTGAAGCAGGCGATGCACAATCTATTTATCAAGTTCCATTACAATTTATCAAAGAAGGTATTTTAACTCCATTATCAGAACACTTTAATATCAAAATTAAACCAAATATGGAAAAATGGGATACTTTAGTAAAAAACATTTTAGTTCCTCAATCTGAAGTAACTATTGCATTTGTTGGAAAATATTTAGATTTAAAAGAATCATATAAATCACTTATTGAAGCATTAATTCACGCAGGTGCTCACTTAAATACAAAAGTAAATATTCACTGGTGTGATTCTGAAAGAATTGAAGATGTTGGAGCTTATGAGATTATTGGAAACTCTGATGCTATATTAGTTGCAGGTGGATTTGGACACAGAGGTGTTGAAGGAAAATTAGCAGCTATTAAATATGCAAGGGAAAATAAAGTTCCATATCTTGGAATTTGTTTAGGTATGCAATTAGCAATTATAGAATTTGCAAGAAATGTTCTAGAACTTGAAGATGCAAACTCTATTGAATTTGATCCTGATACTAAAAATCCATTAATTTATTTAATTGATCAATTTATGGACCAAAATGGAAATACACAACTAAGAACACATGAATCACCAATGGGTGGAACAATGAGATTAGGTGAATATCCATTTGAACCATTAAAAGGAACACATCTTCAAAAAGCTTATGGAAATAATGATGTTTATTTTGAAAGACATAGACATAGATATGAAGCAAATCCTCAATATAAAGAAGCATTAGAAAATGCAGGAATGATAATTTCAGGTCAATCAAATGGTTTAATTGAAGCTGTTGAATTGAAAGATCATCCTTGGTTTGTAGGAGTTCAATTTCACCCTGAATTTACTTCTCATTTAGAAACACCAAATCCAATTATTTTAGAGTTCGTAAAACAAGCAGTTAAAAATAAATAATGTCTAAAATAACAAAAAATAGACTTTTTGAACTACTTTCAGCAAGACATTTGAATAATCCTTATTCAAAACTTGCTGATATCCCCTCACCTGATAACTTTAAAGATATAGATATTGCAACAAAAAGAATTAAAAAAGCTATTTTAGAAAAAGAAACTATTACAATAGTAGGCGATTATGACGTAGATGGTGTTGTATCAACAACCATTATGTTAGACTTTTTTAAAACTATTGGTGTAAAAGTAAATCATATTATTCCAAATCGTTTTGAGCATGGATATGGTCTTTCTGTAAAAATAGTTGATTTAATAGATGATGGTTTAGTAATAACTGTTGATAATGGTATCTCTGCATATGCGGCATCTGTAAAATTAAAAGAAAAAAATATTGATCTAATTATTACAGATCATCATACAGTAGGAACTCAAATACCTCTAGCCCTTGCAATTATAAATCCAAAACAACATGACTGTAATTTTGAATTCAAAGATATTTGTGGTGCTCAAGTTGCTTGGTATTTATGTGCAGCTATTAAAAAAGAGTTAAATTTAGATGTAAATATGTCTAAATTTTTAGATTTACTTTGTGTTGCCATAATTGCTGATATCATGCCTATGACAGCTTTAAATTATACTTTAGTAAAACAAGGTCTAAAGAAAATCAAAACTTCTTCAAGGGAAGCATTTAAACGATTAAATGAAGTTATGTCAAAAGAATTTTTAGTATCAGATGATATAGGGTTTTTCATAGCTCCCAAACTTAATAGTGCTGGAAGAATGGATGATGCAAGTGTTGCTTTATCTTTTTTATTATCTGAAAATGCATTTAATGCAAATGAAACTTTATCTTTACTAGATGAACTAAACAATTATAGAAAAACTTTACAAGAAGAAATTTCAAGAAAAGCTGATTCAAAAACTGATAAAAATGATAATGCTGTTATTGTTTGGGGTGAAGATTGGCATGAGGGAGTAATTGGAATAGTTGCTTCAAAACTTTCAAATGCACATAAAAAACCAGCTTTTATTTTTTCAATTCATAATGGAATTGCAAAAGGAAGTGCAAGAGCAAATGCTAATATAAACTTATATGATGTTATTACAAAAGCAAAGCATTTATTACTAGGTTATGGTGGACATAAAAATGCTGCGGGATTATCTTTAAATGCTTCAAATCTTGAAGAGTTTAAAACTATTATAAATGAAGAACTAGAAAGCTCAAAAGATGATTTGCATATAGAACCTATTACTCTTGGAGAATTAGATGTGTCTTCTGTTGACTTGGATTTTATTTCTATAATAGAGCAATTCGAGCCATATGGATTAGAAAACCATAGACCTATTTTCAAGATATCAAATGCTACTCTAGTAAAATATGATTTATTGGGAAAAGATAAGAATCACTTAAAATTAACATTAAACAGTGAAGGTATTATATTTGAAGCTCTGAAATTTAATGACTCAAATACTGATATTCCACAAAATTTAGATTTGATTGTATCAATAAGTAAAAATGAGTTTAGAGGAGTATCAACTCCTCAATTTTTAATTCAAGATATTTTATAAAACTAAAAAAGGTCTTGATGGTGGAGCTTTATTAGTGCTTCCACCTTCACTATTTCCTTCAAGTCCTAAAATCTCATCATCAATATCAGTTCTTGCATAAGAAGAAGATAAAATATACCCTGTATTAATATCAATTAGCTTAATAAATACATTTAAACTTCTACTTGTAATTGAATATGTACCAACAACAGCATATCGTGATTTTGTAACTTTATCTGAAATTATTCTATCTTTTTCTCTAGTTAATAAATTAAAACCTGATTTACCAAATTCAAACTCTTTACCAAACTCAACTTCTCTAACAATTATATTTAAAGAAACTAAACTATCTTTTAGCATACTTGATAATAAAAATCCTAACTGTGATTTATTTTTTAATTTATCTAAATTAACAAAATCAGAAACTAAAACAACATCATCAGATTGTAAATTCTTTTTTATTTTATTTGCAGAATCATCAACTAGTTTTGAAACTAAAGAGTGAAAATTATTATTACCATTTATAGGATTTTTATAAGCACACGAAGTAAAAAGAATTGAAAAGAGCAATGAAATTATTAATAACCTCAAAACTCTTAAAAAAGCTAATGTCATTATCTTTCTTTTACTATATTAATCGTTCTAGCAGGGGCACAATCTCTAAACATCATACAATCATTAGCAACACCATGTGCATAAGTAGATCTAGCACTTGTTATAATTTTTCCAGTAATATTATCAATAACTCTTGCGTTTAACATAATTTTACCAGGCTGTCTTGAGTATGTTCCAACAACCACATAAGTATTAGGGATACTACCTTTAATTTCATAGGGTTTTCTTGAAATAAAATATTCACCTTCATCATTTATTGAAACAGCCATTTGGCCTCTAAATTCAATAATATTAAATCCTCTATTTGAAAGCTCATTTATTAAACTCTCACTAATTACTCTTCCGAATTCAGTAGTTTTTTTAAATTCATCAAGTCTTACAAATGAAGTGATAAGAACAGGCTTATTTGTATCCATTTTTTTATTTTGCATCATTTGAGCTGCAAGTGATGCAATTGTAGCTTCTAGTGTATTTTGAGTAGTTACATATTTTTGCATATCTGCTGCAACTTCCAAATGTTGTTTTGTTGTTTGAACTCTATCATTTTCTTGAGAAATAGCATCATTTCCAGAATATACACATCCTGTAATAAATAGTAGTGAAGCTGCCAAAATACTTGACGTTAGAACACTTTTAAACATTAAAACCCCCTTTTCATAATTGTTTAAATTTTATTTAAAGTTAGCTTAGATACTCTTGAATGATTGTTTACTACTTTAATTATATTATTATATCTTATATTGTTTAGAATATTATTTTAAAGTAAGATAATATACAATCATTTAAACATTTAGGAGAAATTATGGCAAAAATTATAATACCAATTTCAAATGGGTTTGAGGAAATTGAAACTATTTCAATTATTGATGTATGTAGACGTGCAAATATAGAAGTTACAATAGCAGCGGTTGAAAACTTACAAACAATTGGTGCACATAATGTAAAAATTGAAGCTGATTGCAAAATTGAAGATATAAATTCTGATAACTTTGATATGATTGTTTTACCAGGTGGTTTACCAAATGCTTTTACTCTAGCAGAAAATGAAAAAGTTCAATCATTGTTAAAAGAGTTTAAAGAAAAAAATAAAAATATTGGGGCAATTTGTGCAGCACCATATGCTCTTCATAAAGCAGGTGTTTTAAATGAAAACTTCACTTGTTATCCAAGTTTTGAACAAAAAATAAAACTAAACGGTTACCATAAAGATGATGCTGTTGTAATTGATGATAAGATAATTACTTCAAGAGGTCCAGCAACTGCTATGATATTTGCCTTAGAAATAGTAACTATTCTATGCGGTGAAGATATATCAACTAATGTTAAAAATGCTTTGTTAATGGCTGATTATTAAGTCTTAAATTTTTGTTATTCAATTGTAATCAAAAGGATTTAAAATGCCTTTATGAAATACAAAAGCATTTTTATATCAGATATACATCTAGGAACACGCTTTTCAAAGGCAAAAGTTCTATTAAATTTTTTTAAACATAATGAATCCGATCAACTAATTTTAGTTGGAGACATTATTGATGGTTGGGCCATAAAAAGAAAATTAATATGGCCACAAGAGCACTCAGATGTTATTCAAAAAATCCTAAAAAAAGCTAGAAAAGGAACAAAAGTTACATTCATCACAGGTAACCATGATGAATTTTTAAGACCTTTTGTTCCCCTATTACTAGGGGATTCTGTAAGTATTGCAAATGAACTTGAATATGAAGCTATAAATAAAAAGAAATACTATATAACCCATGGTGATTTTTTTGATTCCATTACTATGACAAAAAAATGGTTAGCAATTTTAGGTGATTATGGCTATGACATACTCCTACACTTAAACGTTGTTTTAAATTTTTTAAGAAAAACAATTGGTATAAAAAAATACTGGTCACTTTCTAAATATGTAAAAGATAATGTAAAATCATCCGTTTCATTTATTAGTGATTTTGAAGCCGTTTTATCTACTCATGCAAAAAACAAAGGATATGATGGTATTATTTGTGGACATATTCACAAAGCAGAAATTAGAAATATAGATGAAATTGAATATCTAAACTGTGGAGATTGGGTTGAATCTTGTACAGCAATTGTAGAAACATATGAGGGTGAATTTAAAATAATAAATTGGTTAGATAAATGATTGAACAAATAAAAAAAATTCCTACTAATAATTTAGCCTTAGCTTTAGGTGGTGGAGCAGCACGTGGCGCATTTCACTTAGGAGTACTTGATTTTTGCGAAGAGCATAATATAGAAATAAAAGCTTATAGTGGTTCATCAATAGGAGCTATAATTTCAGCTTCCCATGCAAGTGGAATAAGTGCAAAAGAACAATTAAAAATCTTCTCTTCAAAAGATCTAAGACAAACTTTAAAATTCAATTACTTTAAAAATGGTTTATT
Organism: uncultured Aliarcobacter sp.; assembly: GCA_965657055.1. Classification (GTDB taxonomy): domain Bacteria; phylum Campylobacterota; class Campylobacteria; order Campylobacterales; family Arcobacteraceae; genus Aliarcobacter. The sequence continues at coordinate 47,974 of CBFHMY010000006.1, forward strand.
AAAAATCGATTCTTCAAATAAAATAGTAAAAGAGCTTCTTCCTATTGAAAAACTAGAGGATATTCCTAAACCTGTTTGGGTAAATGCCTATGATTTAAAAAATAAAGAATTACACTATTTTAATAGTGGAGATACTATTACTTTATGTTTAGCATCAAGTGCACTTGTTCCATTATTTAAACCTATTGCCTATGAAGGTATGAATTTAATTGATGGTGGATTATTTGATAATATTCCAATAAAACCATTACTTGGTAAAAACTATGATATTTATGCCATTGATTTATTTGCAAAAGATAATGAAATAAAAACAAAAAACTTCAATCCCTTAAGAAATATAAAAAAATCTTTATTTAAACAATTACATGAAAATCACAAACACTCACTTGAAAATACTAATTATTATCTAGGAAGTAAACATATTAGAAGTTTTTCACTTTTTACTTTTAAAGAATTAGAAGAGTGTTTTAACTTAGGTATTAAAGAGGCTCAAAATCATTTTTTAGATATACTATAAATAAAAATACAAAAAGATTTATATTATGTCACAAACACCACAATTTACACATCTACACTTACATACAGAATATTCACTACTTGATGGTGCAAATAAAATTAAACCTCTAGCAAAAAAAATAAAAAAAATGGGAATGACTAGCGTCGCTATGACTGACCATGGAAATATGTTTGGAGCTATTGATTTTTATAATGCAATGAGAGCAGAAGGTATAAAACCAATTATTGGAATGGAAGCATACATTCATAATAGCGAAGACCTTGGAGATAAAACAACTAGACAAAGATATCATTTATGTTTATATGCAAAAAATGATATAGGTTATAAAAATCTTATGTACTTAAGTTCTCAAGCTTATATGCACGGCTTTTACTACTATCCAAGAATTAACAAACAACTTTTAAGAGAAAATTCAGAAGGTTTAGTTTGTAGTGCTGCTTGTTTACAAGGTGAAGTTAACTGGCATCTAAATACTCAAAATGAAAGAAATGTAAAAAATGGTGCAAAAGGATATGAAGGAGCACTAGCCGTTGCTCTTGAATACAAAGATATTTTTGGAGATGACTTTTATTTAGAGATTATGAGACATGGAATTGGTGATCAACATTTTGTTGATGATCAAATTTTACGAATTGCAAAAGAAACAGGAATAAAAGTTGTAGCCACAAATGATACTCACTATTTAGAACAAAAAGATGCCGATGCACACGAAGCTTTTATGTGTATTGCCATGAATAAACTTTATGATGATCCAAATAGATTACGACATAGTGTTCATGAATTTTATTTAAAATCTCCAGAACAAATTGCAAAATTATATGCTGATATTCCTGAAGCCATTGAAGCTACTCAAGAGATTTCTGATAAATGTAATTTAGAAATAAAACTAGGAAATCCTACTCCTCCAAATTTCAAATTTACAAGACAAAAATCTGAAATTTCAAATTTAACCCTACCCGAACCAGAGCTTGAATATTCACTTGAAAATGATAAAGTCTTATTTATTCACGAGTGTAGAGTTGGTCTTGAAGATAGATTAAAAATCGTTCCTCCTGAACGACATCAAGAGTATAGAGATAGACTTGAAGTTGAAATTGAAATTATAAATAGTATGCGATTCCCAGGATATATGCTTATTGTTTGGGATTTCGTAATTGTTGCGAAACAAATGGGAATTCCAGTAGGTCCAGGACGGGGTTCAGCTGCAGGAAGTTTAGTTGCATTTTCATTAAAAATTACAGATATTGACCCAATTCCTTATGGTTTACTTTTTGAGAGATTTCTAAACCCAGAGAGGATATCAATGCCAGATATTGATATGGACTTTTGTCAAGCAAGACGTGGGGAAATTATTGATTATGTTGTTCAACAATACGGAAGGGCCAATGTTGCTCAAATTATTACCTTTGGTAAACTCTTAGCAAAAGGGGTAATTAGAGACGTTGCTAGGGTTCTTGATATGCCATATGCAAGAGCAGATGCCATGGCAAAACTTATTCCCGATGAATTAGGAATAAATCTTACAAACTCTTATGAAAAAGAACCAAAAATAAAAGAGCTTTGTGATGCAGATCCACAAGCAGCAAGGGTTTGGGAATATGCTTTAGCACTTGAGGGATTAAATAGAAATGCAGGAACGCATGCTGCAGGTGTCGTTATTTCAAATGAGCCTTTATGGAAAAAAACACCACTTTTTAAACCAAGTGGATTAGATACTCTAGCAACTCAATACAATGGTAAATACGTTGAGGATGTGGATTTAATTAAATTTGACTTCTTGGGTCTTAAGACCCTAACAGTTATTGAAGAAGCAAATAAACTAATTGAACAACGACATGGGAAAAGAGTAGATTTCATTACCACAGATGTAAATGACAAAGGTGTTTATGACCTTATTCAAACTGGAAATACAATTGGACTATTCCAAATAGAGTCAGATGGTATGCAAGATTTATGTAAAAGATTAAAACCTTCAAACTTTGAGGATATTATCGCCGTTCTTGCATTATATAGACCAGGACCAATGGAATCAGGAATGCTTGATGACTTTATTGATAGAAAACATGGTCGTGCTGAGATTAACTACTTCTACGATGAATTTGATGCACCATTGAGACCAATTCTTGAAACTACCTATGGAGTTATCGTTTACCAAGAGCAAGTTATGCAAATTGTACAAACGATTGGTGGATTTAGCCTTGGAGGTGCCGATTTAGTTAGAAGAGCAATGGGTAAAAAAATTAAAGAAGAGATGGATAGATTAAAAGGTGAGTTTGCAGAAGGTGGAGTAAAAAAAGGCTACCAAAAAGCACACTGTGAAGAACTATTCGACCTGATTGTAAAATTTGCTGGATATGGATTTAATAAATCTCACTCAGCAGCCTATGCCCTTGTTACATTTTATACTTCATATTTAAAAAAATATTATGCATCTGAATTTATGGCCGCACTTTTAACACTAGAAAAAGATAACACAGATAAAGTTGTTAAATATGTGGATGAAGTAAAAAGATTAGGACTTGATTTATTTCCACCTGATATTAATAAATCAGACTTAGTATTTTCTGCTAAAAAAATTGATGGAGAAGAAGTTGTAATGTTTGGAATGGGTGCCATTAAAGGTGCTGGAGATGTTGCAATAAAATCTATTTTAAAAGCGAGAGATGAAGGTGGATCATTTACTGATTTAGCTGATTTTATATCAAGAATTGATGGAAGTAAAGTAAATAAAAGAGTAATAGAATCACTTACAAAAGCAGGTGCTTTTGATAGTTTTGGATATTCAAGACACTCTTTACTTGAACAAATAGAAAAAATTGTTGAAACTGTAGGAAAAGCAGCACAGGCAAAAAAAATGGCAACTGGTTCTTTATTTGGAGATTGTGATGAACTTACAAAAATTGATATTGAATTAGAACATCTTCCTGAATATGATGCAAAAGAAATATTAGAGTTTGAAAAAGCTTCTTTAGGATTTTATGTATCAGGACATCCACTTGATCAATATAGAGAACAAATAGAAAAAGTAAACTACACTCTTTCATCTCAAATTGATGAACTAGCAGATGGTAGTCAAGCGATATTTGTTGGAAAAATAGAAAATATTACTGAAAAAATATCTAAAAAAGGTAATAAATTTGGAATTGCAACAATCATGGATTTACATGGAAATATTGAGCTTATGCTTTTTGAAGATAGATTAAAAGAGCTAAAAGAGAGTTATAATTTAGATGAGCCTATTGCATTTAAAGTAAGAATTTCAAAAGATGATAACTTTACAAGAATGAATATTTTAAAAATCGAAACAATCTTAGATGCTCAAAAAGAAAAAGTAAAAACTAAACAAAAAGAAGTTCAAGAGCCACCATTAACAATAGCACTTCCTTTTACAGATGATGAAAATACTATGTATAAACTATTTGATATAGTTGCTAATAATCAAGGAAAAAGAGAATTAAAACTTTTAATAAAATCAAAACTTGCTGACTTAGAGTTAGAAACTGGTTTTAAAGTTACATCTCAAGTAGAAAACTTAATTCAACAAATAGAAGGAGTATATGTAGTAGCATGAAACACATCCTATTAACAAATGATGATGGTTTTGATGCGGTTGGATTAAAAGCCTTAATAGAAGCATTGCTTCCAATAGCAAAAATAACTGTAGTTGCACCTGCAAGAAATAAATCAGCTTGTGGTCACTCTTTAACTTTAGATAAACCACTAAGAATGATATGTGTAGAAGATGATTATTATAAAATTGATGATGCAAGTCCAACTGACTGTATTTTTATATCTCTTAGTAATTTATTTAAAGAAGGTTACAAACCTGACTTAGTAATAAGTGGTATAAATATAGGTGCAAATATGGGAGAAGATATCACATATAGTGGAACAGCAGCAGGTGCTATGGAAGCTGTAATTCATAAAGTTCCAGCAATTGCAATTTCGCAAGTATGTAATGATAAGTGCGAAGATATAAAAAATGGATGGGATTTTGACTTAGCAAAAAAAGTTATTGTTGAACTTGCTAGTAAAATATTGGATAATTCCTTCCCATTAGATGAAAGAAAGTTTTTAAATGTTAATATTCCACCAATAAAAGCTGATGAGTGTAATGGAATAAAAGTTACTAAAGTTGGATATAGAGAATATGGTAATGACACCCATAGACATTTAAATCCAAGAGGCGAAGAGTATTATTGGATTGGCTTACATCCGCTAATTTGGAAACCATCAGAAAAAAAAGATTGCGACTTTGAAGCAATAAAAGCTAATTATGTATCAGTTACACCTATTATGCTTGATTTAACTTCTTACAACGATATACAAGCCATTGAATCTTGGCTAAAAAAATAAAAGGGAAAAAATGAATTTTACACAATCATTATTAAAACATATTGATAAACTAGTTGGGTCATTAAGATCAGATGAACAATTACAAGAAATTTTAAAAAGAAAATTTACTAAAAAAGAGTACAAAATATTTGTTGCTATTGAAGAAGGAAAATCAATTGATGATATCAAACTTCTTGTAAAAGAAGATGAAGAAGCGATTAAAAAGCACTATAAAGTTGCTTGTAAAAAATTAAATCAAGAAAAAATGAAACAAGAATTAGTATCTTACGAATAAGATACTAATTAACTTATAAAACCATTTTAATATTAGAATGGTCCCCTAACATTTTATAAATCTCTTTTCTATCATCTTCATTATGTACTAAAAGCTCCAAAGTATAACTTTTAAATTTACCTTTAGTACTAACTTTAGAAACGTTTACTTTATGTTCTCTACTTGAAATAACTTCTTTTATAGTTTCATTTATATCAATATGCTCATGAGTAACCAGTTTATATTCCCAAGAACATGGATAATTTAATTCTAATTTTTCTTTACTTAAATCAACCACTTATAAATCCTTTCTATTAAAATCACCACTTTTACCACCTGATTTATTTTCTAATTGAACTTTAGAAATAATCATTGATTTATCAATAGCTTTAACCATATCATAAATAGTTAATAAACCTACAGAAACACCAGTTAATGCTTCCATTTCAACTCCAGTTTGACCATTTAACTTTGCAGTTACTATAAGTTTAAATCCAGGTAATTCTGGTTTTTCTTCAATATCACAATTTATTCCACTTAATAATAATGGATGGCACATAGGAATTAAATCGCTAGTTTTTTTAACTCCCATAATAGCTGCAATTACTGCTGTTTGTAACACAGGACCTTTTTTCGTACTATTTGAAATAATAGCATCATAAGCATCTTGGGACATAGTAATTTCACCCGAGGCAATTGCAATACGTTTAGTTTCATTCTTATCTGATACATCCACCATTTTAGGTCTATCATTTTCATCTAAATGTGTTAAATTCAAAATAATCCTTTTTTCTTAAAAAAATATTATATTCTAATAATAGTTAAATAAGAATTAAGTAAACTTTAAATATAATGCAACCCTAAAATTTAAAAAAGAAAGTGGGTGATTTTAGTGCCAGGTATAAAAGTTAAAGATAGCGAATCTTTTGACGAAGCTTATAGAAGGTTTAAAAAGCAATGTGATAGAAATCTAATCGTAACAGAAACAAGAGCAAGAAGATATTTCGAGCCGATGACAGAGATTAGAAAAAAACAAAAAATTTCTGCAAGAAAGAAAATGTTAAAAAGACTATACATGCTAAGAAGATACGAATCAAGATTATAATATCAAGATTTGTTGAAACTAAAAAAAGAGAAACTCAAATGAGTTTCTCTTTTTTTTTGCCCTGAGTAAATAGTATGTTTCTTATATAAGATATAAAATAAAAGTAAAAGAACAAGAACCCATGTCCCTAAAAAAGACCTCCTAAAACGCCCAAATAGAATAAACAGCAACACCAAACTAAGCTAAAGAATAAAAACTCCGTATAATCGAAATATAGAGAGATTATTAATAATTTTGAATTTTTAATGTTGAATGATAAAAAAGTAATTGGTGTATTGGTAATTAGTTATTAGTTATTGAAATAATAGTAGTTAAAAATAAAAAAAACCTAAAAAAAAAGCTCTTATCCAAACTAACATAAGTTAGAATAGATAAAAGCTTAAGTAAAAACTCAAGAGCTGGCAGCGGCCTACGTTTCCACCAGGGGACCCGGCAGTATTATCGGCGATGAAGTGCTT
>CBFHMY010000007.1:0-50357 GCA_965657055.1 uncultured Aliarcobacter sp.
CTAAAGGTAGATTAAAATCTAAAAACTCTTTATTTATTTCTTTATCAAATGATTCAAACTCTTTAGTATCATATAAAGCATTTAAAGCAGCCTTATCAAGTCTTTCTTTATTACTTGAGGATACAAGTCTAATATTTATGAACTCACCTGATTTGAGCACTCTAAAGCTTACTATTACATTTCCTTGTTCTTTTAATTTTTTAGATATTGTTGGATAGGTTTTGTTTTTATTTATCTCTTCTCTTAGTTTAGAAGCATATTTATCTATAAGCATATTTTCTTGATAATCTATTTTAGGAGTGGGTTTTAGAGTTTTTTGAGTACTTTGTTCTGTTGGAATTGCTTTATTTATCTCTTCTTTTTTTTCTACATTTTCAGAAGTTTCTTGAATCAATTCTTTAATCTCTTCTTTCGCTTGTACTTTTTCTATTTTTTTTGGACTTTCTTTCTTTTCAGTTTTTATGGGTTTCTTTATTTCTACTGGTTTTACAATTTCTTCTTTTTTAATCTTGTCATTCTTCTCTTTTACTATCTCTTTTTTTTCTTCAAAAACAGCTTTTTCAACTTGTTTTTCCACTTCAATTATTTTTGTTAATTGAAATTGAATAGATGAAGCATTTTTATTTGGTAAAGAGGTGATTATTGTTGTATGTCTATAATAAAGAAAAACTAAAATATGTAAGGAAGTAACTACAAAAAAAGAAGCAAAAATTATAAATTTATTCATAAATTTATAATTTAGCTTTTAAGTAAATCTTTAAGACTATCTTTTGGATTTTTCCCTAGAAGTACAAGATTTACTTCATTTGCAATGGGAGTATATATTTGATATTTTCTAGAAAGATTTTGAATTGCAACTGCTGTTTTAACACCTTCTGCTACTTCTCCTAACTCTTCCAAAATATCTTCTAATTTTTTGTTTTGTGATAATCCAAGACCTACTCTAAAATTCCTACTCATTGTAGAATTTGCTGTTAAAAAAAGGTCACCAGCTCCACTTAGTCCCAAAAATGATGATTTTTTAGCTTTAAAAACTTTTCCAAATCTTTGCATTTCTACTAAACCACGAGCTATTAATGAAGCTTGTGCATTTTTCCCAAGATTTAAACCTTCACATATTCCACTTGCGATTGCTAGAACATTTTTATAAGCACCTGCAACTTCAGCACCAATTACATCAGAACTATAATAAGTTTTAATAAAATTTGGGAAAAAAGGTTCAAATTTTTTATAGAGTTTTTTTGAGCTAGAATTTATAACTAAAGCACAAGGAAGTCCTTTTATAACTTCTGCTGCAAATGAAGGTCCTGAAATAAATCCAATATTTTTATCTGGAACAAAAGGTGCATAAATTTCATTTAAAAATTCACCACTATTGGCTTCAATACCTTTTGAGGCTACCAATATTTTTTGTCCATTAAAAACAAAATTTTGTTTTAACCAAGCTCTTATTTCTTGAGCAGGTATTGCAATTACTAAATATTCGCATTCCAATGCAGTTTCTAAATCAACAAAGTTTTTTATATCTCTATGTGTTCTAGATGTTATATAAACTTCTTGTTTTTGACTAAGTGCAAAATGAAGAGCACTTCCCCATTTTCCAGCACCTATTACTGCAATAGAATTTTTTTTCATATTAAGATAGTCTTTGCTTTAATAAATCATTAACTTTAGCAGGATTAGCTGTACCTTTTGATTCTTTCATTGTTTGACCAACAAAGAATCCCATTAGTTTTTCTTTCCCTGATTTATATTCTGCAACTTTATCAGCATTTGCAGCTAATATAGCATCAATAATAGCTAATAATGCTCCATCATCAGATACTTGTTTAAGTCCAAGTTTTTCAATAGCTGCATCAACGTCTTTTGATTCATTTTCAAATAAATAATCAAGAACTTCTTTCGCTGCTTTTCCAGAAATTGTATCATCTTCAATTCTTTTTACAATAGTAGCTAATGTAATTGCGTCAATTATAGAATCTTCAATTAAAGCACCCTCTTTTAGTCTAGCTAATAATTCAACAGTTAACCAAGTTACTGCATTTTTTGCACTAATTCCTTGAGTCATCATTTCATCAAAATATTTAGCCATTTCTAAACTTGCAGTAATTACTGAAGCATCGTACTCTTTTAGTCCAAACTCTTTTACAAATCTCTCTTTTTTCTCATCTGGTAGTTCAGGTATTTTTGAATACTGAGCCATCATTTCATCTGTAATAATTACAGGTAAAAGATCTGGATCTGGGAAATATCTATAATCAGCGGCATCTTCTTTACCTCTCATAGATCTAGTTTCTCCAGTATTTGGATCAAATAATCTTGTTTCTTGAACAATCTCTTTTGAATGAACTCCATCTTCCCAAGCTTCAATATGTCTATTTACTTCATATGCAATTGCTTTTTCAATAAATTTAAAAGAGTTCATATTTTTTATTTCACATCTAGTATAAAGGTTTGTATCACCTTTTGGTCTAATAGAAACATTTACGTCACATCTAAAAGATCCTTCTTGCATATTAGCATCACTAATCCCTAAATATCTTACGATTGAATGTAATTTTTTAAGGTATAAAAGTGCTTCTTCTGCACTTCTCATATCTGGTTCTGAAACTATTTCTAAAAGTGGAGTTCCAGCTCTATTTAAATCTACATGTGAAACAGATCCTGCGTGGATACTTTTTCCTGCATCATTTTCTAAGTGTGCTCTTGTTACTCCAATAGTTTTTTGTCTACCATCTGGAAAATCTATAATTAATTCACCAAGACCAACAACTGGAACTTCAAATTGAGATATTTGATAACCTGATGGTAAATCTGGATAGAAATAATTTTTTCTATTAAATACAGATTTCTGATTTATTTGTGCTTTTAATGCAGTTCCAAGCATAATTGCTTTGTGAACAGCTTCTTTGTTTAGAACTGGAAGTGCTCCTGGTAATCCTAAGCAAGTTGGACATACATTTGTATTTGGTTCTTCACCAAAACTTGTTGCACAAGAGCAAAAAAGTTTACTATTTGTATTTAACTGTGTATGTACTTCTAACCCTATAATTACTTCAAACATATTTTTTATTCCCTTTATCTTACTATTTTAATATCAGCTGTAAGTTTTTGTTTCTCAAAGTGATCTTTTAAATATTTTTTTTCTCTTGTACTCATAATATCATTAAAGATTTTTGCTTTAACACTTTCATAAGAAAGTGGTGCAGAACCTTGTCTTTTTACAATAAATAATGCGATGTATTGTTTATTTGCTGTAAAAATTGGAGTAAAAGTATTTTCTTTTGTTTCATTTAATAAATACTGCATTTGTCCTTGTAATTTATCAATAGTCAATGTAATTGGTTCTCTTGAAACTTCAGCAGATATAACCAATGGATTTTTTATTGTATTAATTAAAGCAGCTTTATCTTTTGATGCATATTGAATTACGTCATAACTACTTGCAGCTAAGAATTGATTTTTATTTTTTTCATAATAAAGTTTCATATCTTCTTCTGTTGCAATTGTTAATTGACCTTTTACAATTTTTTGAACAAGTTTTTGTCTTATTACTGCATTTTTTGCTTCATTTTCAAAAACAGCATAATCTGGATATTTTTGTTTAATCACTGATTTGAATGTATAAACATCCATACCATTTGAATTAGCAAGTTTTTCAGTGTAATCATTTATATCAAAAACATCTGCTGTGATATTATTTTCTTGAACTAATTGATCATAAAGAATTTTGTCAATTAAATAGCTCACTGCTTCATTTTTACTTACATTATTTACTGACATAGTTTTGTCTATATCATAAAGAGTTATTGGCTCATCATTTACAATTATTGCTATACCATTTACCATTGCAGCGAATGATATTCCTGAACTCACAAGTAGTGATAAAAAAAGTTTGTACATTATTATTCCCTCTTTCATAAAACAGACATTTTACCAAAAAAATAGTAAATATCTGTTTTGATTGAAAAAAGATTATAAATTTTTAGATTTTGTCACTTTATTAACTAGGTAAAAAATTGAATTATAATCTAATCCTGACTCATCACTTAATCCAATTTCGCAAGTTTTAGATGTAGAAAAAGCCATTTTAGCACCATTTGTTTGCTCTTTTAGATGTCTAAGAGCTGATTTGTTTAATTCAGGAAAATTAAACCCTCTATCACCTGCAAAACCACAGCATTTTACATCTGCAGGAATTATTACATTTGTTGAACAAAGTTTTGCTAATGAATTGAATTTATCTTCTAATCCCATTTTTCTTGAACTACAAGTTGTATGAATTGTAATTGGTTCTTCTATTGCTGTAAATTCTAATTCTTTTGTTAAAAACTCTAAAGCAAACTCTATTGGTTCATAAATATTTAATTTATGTGAAAAACTTTCAAGCATTTTTTTAGTACAAGGACTTGTATCACATAAAATTGGATATTCACCAAATTCACTTACATGTAATAGAGCATCTTCTAATTGAGCTGATTTAGTATTAGCAGCATCGTTAAATCCTTTTGAGGAAAATGGCATACCACAACATAAGTTTGGAAGATTTTGTGGGAATAAAATTTGGTATCCAGCTTTTTGTAATAATTCTACAGTTACGTCAAATAGTTGTTTTTCTTCTTTTGATGCATCATTTAATCCCATACTTCTTGTTATACATGAAGGGAAATAAACTACTTTCTTATCACTTACTTTTTGTTCAAAATTAATATTAATACTTGTAGCTTTTGGCATTGTAATACTCCATTGAGGAAGAGTATTTTTACTTAATTGTCTAAATGTTTTAGTAACCGTTTCCATACTAGGAGTTCCTAAAACTTTATGAATAAAGTTTGCAGAATGAAGACCAATTCTTACACCTTTTAAAGTTGTAGAAAAATTATTAGCTACAAAATTTGCAATTGATTTAGAACTATCTGAAATTTGCTCAGCTCTTAAGTGTTTAGTTAAGTTTCCTGTATCAATTTTAACAGGACATGCAGATGAACATAAACTACATGTTGCGCATGTTTCTATTCCATCATATTGATATAAGTCTTTGTACTCTTTTGCTTCTTTATGCTCACCTATACTTTCAAGTCTTGATATTTCTCTATTTACTACAATTCTTTGTCTTGGTGTCAAAGATAGTTCATTTGATGGACATGTTGGTTCACAAAAACCACATTCAATACATTTATCAACTATTTCATTAGTTGCTGGAAGTGTTTTTAAATTTTTCAAGTGAGCTTGTGCATCATCATTTATTATAACACCTGGATTTAATAATCCTTTAGGGTCAAATAAATTTTTGATTTTTTTCATCATCATATAGGCATCATAACCCCACTCAACTTCAATAAATGCAGCCATATTTCTACCCGTTCCATGCTCTGCTTTTAAGCTTCCTTGATATTTAACAGCAACTGAATGAACTACATCATTCATAAAATCATCATATCTTTTTACTTCTTTAGCATCTGAGAAATCTTGTGTAAATACAAAGTGGAAGTTTCCTTCAAGTGCATGACCAAAGATTAGAGCTTCACTGTAATTATGTTTTTTAAATAAATCTTGAAGTTCAAGTGTAGCTTCTGCTAAACACTCAATTGGATAAGCAACATCTTCAATTATAACAGTAGTTCCTGTTTCCCTTACTGCTCCCACTGCTGGGAAAAGACCTTTTCTTATTTTCCAATAAAGTGTATATTCTGCAACATCTTTTGTAAAATAAATATCTCTAACAACTGAAAACTCTTTTAATAATTCTTCAATTTGTGTGATTTGAATATTTAGTTGATCATCATTAATAGCTCTGGTCTCAATTAAAAGTGCTGTTACATTTTCACCAAAGTCTTTTATATATGAAGGCATCGCAGGATCATTTTCAATACTTTTAAGCCCTGCTCTATCCATTAGTTCAACTGCTTCTACATTTATTGTATTTGCTTCTTTTGCAAGTTTTAATTTAGTAACAGCAGAACATGCTTCTTTTATATCTTTAAAGTAAATAAGTGTACTCGCCTTATCTTTTAAATCTTCAACTGTATAATAAGTAATTTCTTCAATAAAGGCTAATGTTCCTTCACTTCCAATAATTAAGTGTTCTAATATTTCAAATTCATCATTAAAATCAATTAAAGAGTTTAGTGAATAACCACATGTATTTTTGATTTTATATTTTCGTTCTATTTTGGCTCTTAATTCTTCATTTGCTTTTGTCTCATCTGAAAAAGATTTTAACTCTTTTAAAAATTCACCGTGTGTTTTTCTAAATGAATCTTTACTTTTTTCACATGCTGTATCAAGTTTTGTTCCATCACCAAATATTAATTTCATTGATTTTAAAGTTTTATATGAGTTTTGTGAAATTCCACAACACATACCTGAGGCATTATTAGCAGCAATTCCACCAATCATAGCTGCATTTATTGAAGCTGGATCTGGACCTATCTTTTTTGAATAACGTGCAAGTAATCCATTTACTTGGGCTCCTGTAAGTGCTGGTTCTAAAGAAATATAACTAACATCAGCAGCAATTTTGAAGTTTGAGAAATTTCTTGAAGTTATTATTAAAATAGAATCACTAATAGCTTGTCCAGAAAGAGAAGTTCCCCCTGCTCTAAAAGTAATACTTAAATTCATAGAATTTGATAATTCAATAATATCTTGAACTTCTTTTGCATTGTCAGTTTTAATTACAATTTTTGGGATTAATCTATAAAAAGATGCATCAGTTCCATAAGCTAAAGTATGTAGCTTGTCTGTAAAAATTTTTTCTTTTGGAATTTTATGTACTATTTGGTCATAAAAATCTTGATATTTTGCTTCTAACATTTTTTATCCTTTTTTTATATATTTTTTTGTTTATGAAAAAAAGATATTTATCATTCAAGGCGTGGTACAGTATAGATTCTTTGTTGTGAGTCGTAAATAAAAGCAAACATTTTATCTTTTATTTTAAAAACAATATTTGAGAGTAATTTTAAAAAGTCTTTATTTTGCATTTTTGCTTCTTAAATAAAATAAAGTTAAGAGACAAGAGCCTCTTAACTTTTTGTTTACATACTTGAACTAATTCCAAATATTTCTGGATAAAATACAAGTAATAATAATACCGCTACTTGTATAAATATAAATGGTAAAACACCTTTATAAATATCAACAGTTCTAACACTATCAGGAACAACACCTTTTAGATAGAAGAGTGCAAATCCAAATGGTGGGGTTAGGAATGAAGTTTGTAAATTCATAGCAATTAATATTGCAAACCAAACTGGATTTATATCTAAATTCATTGCAATTGGAACTAAAATAGGAACAATAATATATGAAATCTCAACGAAATCAATAAAAAATCCTAAAATAAATATTGCTAGCATTGTAAATAATATAAATGCAATTTTCTCATCACCTGGTAAATTCATCATAAAATGTTCAACAAGTTCATCTCCACCTGTATATGTAAATACCATAGAGAAGGCAGTTGCACCAATTAAAATTGCGAATACCATTGAAGTTACTTTTACAGATTCAAAAGCTGCTTCTTTTACCATATCCATTGAAAATGATCTATAAGCAACTGCAAGTAATACAGCTCCTAAACATCCAATCGCTGAAGATTCTGTTGGTGTTGCAATACCTGCAAAAATTGAACCTAATACAAATAATATTAGTGTTAATGATGGAATAATATCCAATAAAGCTCTAATTACTTGTTTCATTTTTGAACCACGTGCAGGATCTTTTGGAATTGCAGGTGCCATATCTTTTTTGAAATATGAAATAACTAATATAAATAATATATAAGCTCCAACCAATCCAAGTCCAGGCCAAACAGCAGCTGCAAATAAATCACCAACAGGAACTCTAAATACATCTCCTAATATAATTAATACAATTGATGGAGGAATTATTTGTCCAAGTGTTCCAGATGCACAAATAGTTCCACAAGCAAGTGGAGTATTATATTTGTATTTCATCATAACAGGTAACGAAATAACACCCATTGCAACAACTGACGCACCAACAACTCCAGTTGAAGCTGCAAGTAATGTTCCTACTAAAACAGTTGAAATAGCAACTCCACCTCTGATTTCACCAAATAAGAATCCCATAGATTCTAATAGTTTTTCAGCAAGCCCTGTTTTTTGTAAAATAATACCCATGAAGATAAACATAGGTATTGCCATTAAAACAGTATTTTCCATAATTGACATAATTCTATAAGGCATAAAGTCAAACATAGAAAGACCTTCACTTATTCCTTCTGTTAAACCTGCAATTAAACCATCATCAAAACCAATTTCTACAATTCCTGCAATTACACCAAATAATAAAGATACTGCTGCAAAAGTAAATGCTACGGGAAAACCATAAAGTAGCATTACTAATGAAGCAAAAAACATAATTATACCAATCATTTGTTTTCTCCTTTATCATCTATGTCAACAACATGATGTTTATGTTTATTTAATTCGTTTTTAAGATTTTCAATTTCACCTTTTAAATTATAGTCATTTGATCCATGTAAACCTTTATAGATGTTTAGATTTTTTATAAAAAATCCAATTGCTGTAATAATTAATAAAAAGAATGATAATGGAATTAATGATTTTACAATCCATCTATATTGTAAACCACCTGGATCACCACTTTGCTCATTTGAAGCAAAAGATTCAACAACATAAGGAATTGATTCAACACCAATTAAAAGAGCAACTGGTAGAATAAATAAAGCTACTCCAACCATATTTATTTTTGCTTTTTTCTTATGTGTTAATCTATCATAAATTAAATCCACTCTTACGTGACCATCTTCTTTTAGTGTGTACGATATTCCTAATAGAATAACCACAGAAAATAAGTGCCACTCCATTTCTTGCATTGCAATACTACCTGTATTAAAAAAGTATCTCATAACAACGTCATAAGTTACATTTAAAATCATCAGTACTAATACAAATGCAGTAAAATAACCAATTGCATCAGCAAATTTATCAAAACCTTTTTCCAGTTTTAACAGCATAATAATCCTTTTGAATTCATAGATAAGTTAAATAAATATAAATTAGTTTATACATTTATTAAACTTATTATATCTACATTATTTTTAGAAGCTAACTCTCTTAGAAAGAGAGTTAGTATTTTTTATAAATTGTCTTTTAAATATAAGTAATCAGACATTTCTGTCCATTTTCTTGCTTGTTTTTGATAAGCTTCTTGAGATTCTAATACTTCTTTTACGATTGGAGATTCTTTTTTAACCTCTTCTAATAAGTCTGCATTAGCTTTTTTCATTGCATCCATAACTTCTTTAGGGAAAGTTTTAACTTTGATATTTGGGAATTCAGTTAACATTGTTGACCAAGCTTTAGCACTCATGTCATAGTTTTGAATATACATATCATAAGCAGATACTCTCATTGCTGTTAATAAAATTTGTTGATAATCTTTTGGAAGTTTTTCAAATGCTTTTTCATTTACTAAAAACTGTAATTCAGTTGCTGGTTCATGCCAACCTGTGTAATAGTAAGGTGCGATTTTGTGGAATCCCATACTTATATCCATTCCAGGGCCAACCCATTCTAAAGCATCAATAGTTCCTCTTTCAAGTGAAGTATATAATTCACCTGGAGCTATATTAGTAACAGATAATCCTAATTTTGCCATAACTTCACCAGCAAATCCAGGAACTCTCATTTTTAAACCTTGTAAATCAGCAACAGTATTGATTTCTTTTCTAAACCATCCACCCATTTGATTTCCAGTATTTCCACCTGGGAATGCTAAAACATTATGCTTAGCATATGCTTTTTTCATTAAGTCCATTCCTCCACCATAGTAGAACCATGCATATTGCTCAGGAGTAGTCATACCAAATGGCATTGTTGTAAATGGAAGAGTATCGATATCTTTACCTTTCCAGTAATATGATGCAGAGTGACCCATTTCATATTGACCACCTTTAACCATATCTAAAATACCAAGGGCAGCTTTATGCTTATTTGCAGCATCAACTCTAATTGTAAATTTACCATCAGACATAGTTTCAACTAAGCTTGCCATATTTGTTGGAGCATCAATAAATGGAGTTAAAGTTGAACCCCAAGTAGTAGCTAATTTCCATTTAACTTTATCAGCAGCACTTGCAGCTGTAGTAATACCTGCGATTAAAGCAGTAGTAACAAGTAGTTTTGTAGTAGTTTTTAACATTTCGTTCTCCTTAGATTTGTTATTGTTCAATTCTAACTGCTAGAAATGATAATTATATGATATTTTTCTTTTTAAAACAGAATTTTATACTACTTTAAAAATATACCCTGTATCTACAACTGTTTGAATATAATCTTTATCTATTACCTTTCTAAGGCGTCTAATAAGGCTTCTTATAGATTCTAAAGATGCGAAATTACCTTCCCAAACATAACTTTCTATAGATTCATATGATATTACTTGATTTTTTTTAGTTAAAAATAGATTCATCAAAAGTTTCTCTTTTTTTGTTAATCTAATTTCTTTATCATTCATTTTAATTACTGATGATTTAAAATCAAAACAACAATTCTCATCAAAAAATATCTCATCATTTTGTATTTTACAGAGTTTTTCAATTTTGATTTCTAATTCATCTATGAAAAATGGTTTCTTTAAAAAATCATTACATCCAAAATCATAGGCTTGTTTTATGACATCAAGTTCAACACTTGCGCTTATAATAATTACAGGTAAAGTAGGATAATACTCTCTAATTTTTTTAAGGATCTTTATTCCATCAATATTTGGAACATTTATATCTAAAATAAAACATGAAAAACCATCTGATACCGCTTCAAATGCCTGTGCTCCATCTGTAAAAGTTAAAAGATTATATCCTTTCATTTTTAGTCGTTTTGTTATAGTTTCATTTAACTTTTTATTATCTTCTAATAATAGAATTTTCATTTTTGTACCTTTTTATGGGGAAGTTTTATGGTGAAAACAACATTATTGTTATCATTTCTAACTTTAATTATTCCTCTCATTTTATCTTCAATTATTACTTTTGCCATATAAAGACCAAAGCCAGTTCCTGATTCTTTTGTAGTGAAGTATGGATCAAATATTGAATGTATAATTTTTTCATCAATTGCTCCACCATCATCAATTATTTCAATAATATTGTAATTTGATGATCTTTCTATATTGATATTAATATGTGCTTTTTTAGTAAAATCAACATTTTTTTCCACTATTTTATTTTTTGCATTATTTAAAAGATTTAGTAAAACTTGTTTAAATTCATTTTCATAACCATAAACAAGAAGTTCTTCATTTTCATTTTTATAGTTAAAGGTCATTTCAATATTTGAATAAAAAATTTGTTTTCCTATTATCTCATTAATTTCACTTAATGCTTTTGATATGGAGAATAACTTCTTTTTAGTTGATGGTTTTAAGAAGTTTCTAAAATCACTTAATGTTTTTGACATATATTTTATCTGTATCATTGAGTCGTTCACAAAATCTTTAACTTCCATGTCTTTTAATTCATTTAATAAATAAGATGTTTGTATATCTTGAACTAATGCTGATAATTCAACTAAAGGTTCATTCCATTGGTGTGCAATTGCAGCTATCATATCACCCATTTCTGCTAATTTACTTTGTTGGATTAAAAACTGTTTTTGTTGAACTCTTTCTGTTATATCATCCATAATACAAACAATTCCGCCAACAGTTCCATCTATGTTTTTATACACAGCTTTATTTAAAATAATATGTTTCATTTCATTTGATGGAGTATGAAATGTAAATTCTGAAGTACTTGTTGAAAATGTTGTAAGAAGTTCTTGGTCTATTTGTGTATTTGCATTTGCAACTTTAAATGGAAAAAAATCAAAGGCAGTTTTCCCAATTATTTCATCTCTAGAGCTATTTACTAAAGATGCAAAACTGATATTACACCCTAAAAATTTACCATCAATATTTTTATAATATATTGGATTTGGAATAGTGTCTAGTAAAACTTTATCAAATTCAATTCTATTAGATAATTCTAGCTCTAATTTTTCTCTTCTTTGAATATTTGCTCTTAGAATAATTACAATTGTGCTTAGTATAAATATTATTAAAGCTGCAAAAATAAAAAGTTTTGAATGCTCTTTATATACAGTTACTGGTTCATTTATTATGATAGGATTACTTATAAACGGAGAGATATCTATATTGAATTTTTCTAATTCTTTATAATCAAACATATAAATATTTGGTGATTTCTCAATTATTGGAATATCGGATATTTTTTTCCCATTTAAAATCTCAAGGGCCATTTGTGAAACAGCTTCCCCTTGTGCTATTGCTGACGTTAAAAGACCTCCCACTATTCCATTATTTAAATAAAAATCCCATAGACCATATATTGGAACTTGACTTACTTCTTTTACTTGAGCAAAACTTTGCTTGTAAGTAAAGTATTTTCCTGTGGTGTCTTTGAATAAAAGTACAAATAGTATTACACTATTTTCTTTATCTAAATTTGAAACTTTTTGTCTTAGATTATTTATTTCTAAATCATCGGTATATTCTATATTAAATTTATCTTTGTATTTTTTAATAATTGGTCTCAAATCTCTTTTTACGGCATACCCTGTATTTGAAGTATCGTTGATTATTAATAGGTTTTTTAAGTTTGGATGTAGTTTTGAAATAAGTTCAAAGTTTTTTTCTAAATCAACATCTTCAGCCACACCTGTCATGTATTTTTTTAAATTATTTTCATCTAATAATGCTTTATCAAAATTGTTTATTCCACAAAATAAAACCGGAGTATTTTTAAATAAGTATTCATGATATTTAATCATAAAATCAAAAGCAGTATTATCACTAACGATGATTAAATCAAAAATTCTGCCTTCAAATTGTTGTTTGTAAAGTTTTGCAAGGCTATTTAAGTATGCAGCATTATCGATTCTTTTTGTATCCATATAAACAGTTGTTATTTCTATTTCTTCTTTTTTATACTCAGAAAAAGTTTTTTCTATAGCCTTTGATATATCATCAGACCAAGTATATCCTTTATGATAAGAGTGTAAAACTAATACTTCTTTACTGGAATCTGCAAAAAGAAAATTAAAAAAAAGTATGCTAAATAGTAAAAAAATTTTCATTATTATCCCCTATTTAGCAATTATATCAAGATTTTGTAAAAATTACATAGCCAGATTTTGGCCCATGTGCTCCAATAACTAATGACTGTTCTATATCAGCTGTCTTTGATGGTCCAGAAATAAATACACCATATCCATTATTCTCAAAGTTTAATTTTTGATAAGCTTCATGCATATTATTTAATATATTCTTTTCATCAATTACAATAACAATATTTTGTGCTATAAAATATAATGCTCTATGTCTGTTTTCTTCATCTTTCATCCAAATTGCACCATTTTCTGCAATTGCAAAATTGCCTTTTACAACTGCTAAATCTATATCTTTCAAACTATGAACATCTTCTTGCTTATTTGCATCAAAATTTCCAATAGTACAAAATTCGACATTTGAGGCAATTTGTTTTTCATTTGGATATAACTCTTTTATGGTTTTATCTAAGTCACTTTTTTCTATAACTAAAGCTTTCCCTCCAACACTTTCAATCATTGTTGAAAAAGTTTTAAATTTATCTTCAAATTTTATTCCAAAGTTATCATATGATGGAAGAGGAACTTCTTTTACTATATTATTTTCTTTTATATTTTTAAGTATTAATTCTTTACTAGTCATCTAATTCTCCCTCTTTGAACATTTCTTTAAAGCTTTTTTCTGGCATTTTTGGTAAATCTCTTTGTTTCCCCCAAATATTTCCCTTATTATAAAGAACTGAATTTGGTAGTTTTGGAACAATTTTTCTAGCAACTTTTCCAGCAAAATCAAATAAAGCTGGTTTACCCATTAGCCAAGCGGTTACCTTCATGGCTATTTTTTTCTGAGAATCAATTAAATTTGCATTTCCTAAGTCTTGTCTTAGACTGTAAAGTTGCGAGTCTAAATCAATTTTAACAGGACAAACATTTGTACAAGAACCACATAAAGTACAGGCAAATGGTAATGAATTATGTTTCTCAGGCTCTTTTTTTGCTCCTAAAATTGAACCAATTGGTCCTGGAATTACATATTCATAAGAGTGACCACCACTTCTTCTATAAACTGGACATGTATTCATACATGCACCACATCTGATACAGTTTAATGCTTTTTTGTTTTTTTGTGATGCTAAAAATTGGCTTCTATCATTATCAACAATGATTATATGCATTTCTCCACCCTCAATTGGAGCATGGAAATGTGATGTATATGAAGTGATAGGTTGACCAGTTGCACTTCTTGCTAATAATCTTGTAAAAACACTTAAGTCTTCAAGTCTTGGAATAATTTTTTCAATTCCCATTGAAGCAATATGCAGTTTTGGAACAGAAGCACCCATATCTGCATTTCCTTCATTTGTACAAACAACTACTCCACCTGTTTGTGCTATTGCAAAATTTACACCTGTAAGTCCTGCTTGTGCAGTTAAAAAATCTTCTCTTAAACTTGCTCTGGCTGCTCGTGTCAAATATGTAGGATCATCATTTCCTTTTTCTGTTCCTAAGTACTCGTGAAAAGTATCTGATACATCCATTTTTTTAAGATGAATTGCCGGTAATACTATATGAGAAGGTGGTTCATTTCTTAATTGAACAATTCTTTCTCCTAAATCTGTATCAATAACTTCAATTCCTCTTTCTTCTAAAAATGGATTTAGATGGCACTCTTCTGTTAACATTGATTTTGATTTAACAAGTTTTCGTACATTTTTTTCTTTTAAAAGTCTATATGCAATTTCATTATGCTCTTTTGCATCAATTGCAAAGTGAACTTTAATTCCTTTTGCATTTGCATTTTTTTCAAACTCTAATAAATATTTATCAAGATTTGCCATAGTATGGGTTTTTATTTGACTTGCGAACTCTCTTAATTGTTCCCATTCGGGAATTGATTTACTAGCTTTATCTCTTTTTTCCCTTACGAACCATAAAGCTTGGTCATGCCAATGCATTCTTTCGTCATTAGCTACAAATACTTTTGCATTATCTGAGTGATTGTGGTTAGTACTCATGGTTTAACTCCTGCAAGAATTTCTACAATGTGCATTACTTTTATTGGATAGTTATTTCTATTTATTAATCCATCCATATGCATCAAGCATGACATATCGGCTCCTGTCATAATTTGAGCTGATGAATCCACATGATCTTTTATTCTATCTTTTCCCATGGCAACTGAAATATCTTCTTCTGAAACAGAAAATGTTCCACCAAAACCGCAGCATTCATCTTTTCTTTTTAGTTCAACTAATTCAATATTGTTAACTGTATTTAAAATATTTTCTAGTTTTGAATTATATGGGACATTAAGTTCACTAGCAGTTCCTAATTTTAAAACTCTATGTCCATGGCAAGAATTATGTAATCCTACTTTATAAGGGAATGAAATATTTAAATTTAAATTTTCTACTTTTATAATATCGTGTAAAAATTCGCATACTTCATAAATAGAAGCTTTTACTTTATTGTAATCTTTATCATTATTGAAAAATTCACTATAATGTTCTTTTACCATTGCTACACAAGAACCGCTTGGCGCTACTATATAATCAAACTCTTTAAATGTATTTACGAAATTTATTGCTAAATTTTTTACATCTTTTGAACAACCTGAATTTGCCATTGGTTGACCACAGCAAGTTTGACTAAGGGGATACTCTATATTTAATCCTTGTCTTTTTAATACTTGATATGTTGCCTTGCAAATATTTGGATATAGTTCATTCATAAAACATGGTATAAATAATCCAATTTTCATTTTTATTCCTTATGTTTATTTAAAGTAATTTTATATTTTAAATATGAGAAATATATGATAATTTTATTTTTTCAAATAGATGGAAAAATCGTTCCTTAGATAATCTTCTTTTATTTCGATTTTAGATGATAGAGTTAAACAGTGATTTATTACTTTAGTTTTACTTACTTTTGTTAAAGAATCATTTTTTAGGAAATTAAAAATAAAAGCTTTTTTAGAAAAATAAAAACACTTATTTATGAAAATAAAAACTTCATCTTCTTCCAATATATTCATAGCACCACTACAAATATAATAATCAGCAAAATCTAATTCTTCTTTTAAAATATTTTGCTTTTTAAATTTAGTATCTAAGAACCTTTTTGATGCAAGACTAATCATTTGTTCTTCACAATCTATTCCTAGATATGACTTAGGTTTTAAATTATTATCAAACAAATAATTGTAGTATTCAGCGAATCCACATCCTGCATCAATTATTGATGATTCTTTTATTTCATTTTCTATAAAGCTTGTTAATATTTCAAATCTTTTATATTGTGTATAATCTGAGTTCCATTGTACTCCTTGTGCACTTATGCCATATTTTTCTATAGCTTTTTTATAGAATTCAGTATTATTTTTTTGTGCCATTTGTTAATTTTTATCTTTTATTTGCTCTATTTGTACACTGTTGTCTTTTATAAATTTTGAAATAATTTCAGAATTTGTATGTTCATATGCTTTTTCATAAACAATTCTTACTATTCCACTTGCAATTACATTTTTTGAACACTCACTACAAGGTTCAAGGGTTACATAAATAGTTGCACCTTCTATTGATATACCTTTTCTAGCAGCCCAAATTATTGCATTCATTTCTGCATGAATTTCATAAGTTTTTGACCAATCATGGTGATCTTTTGTATATTTTCCTTCCCAATGGTCACTACAATTTTTGTAACCAGCTGGTGTTCCATTGTATCCAGTTGATAGAATTCTTCCATCTTTTACAATCACAGCGCCCACTTGTTTTGATACACATTTAGAAGCAAGAGCTATTTCTTTTGCAATATTTATAAAACTTTGATCATTTAACATTTTTTTCCTAATTGAAACTTTTTTAGATTATATCAAAAGATTTTTTATAGAATATTATTTTGATTCTACTTTTAATCTTAAATAAGACTTAATTAATTGTACAAAAATATATTTATTAGAATAAATGTGCTATTATGAGAAAAAATTTTACTAAATAAAAAAGGCTAAGTATGGATTTTAAAGAAATCAGAGAATTAATAAGAGTATTTGATAAGAGTGAACTTAACAAATTAAAGGTTAAAGAGGGTGAATTTGAAATTTCTATGCAAAGAGGTTTTGAAAGTGGTGTAACAACAGTTACTACATCTGCTCCTGTTGCTCAAGTAGCAACTGTATCTGCTCCTGCTACTATATCTGCTCCTGTTGTTGAAGCAGTTTCAAGTGCAGCATCTGGTGAAACTATTAATTCACCAATGGTTGGTACATATTATTCATCTCCATCTCCTGAATCTCCTTCATTTGTTACAGTTGGTGGTACAGTTAAAAAAGGTCAAACTCTTTGTATTTTAGAAGCTATGAAAATTATGAATGAAGTTGAAGCTGAATTTGATTGCAAAATTCTTGAAATTCTTGTAAAAGATGGTTCACCAGTAGAATATGACATGCCAATTTTTGTTGTTGAAAAAATATAAGAGTAAGCTATGGCAGAAATTAAAAAAATTTTAATAGCTAATAGAGGTGAGATTGTTCAACGTGCTATTAGAACTATTAGAGAAATGGGTAAGAAGTCAGTTGCTGTTTATAGTGCAGGAGATAAAAATGCATCATATTTAAAGCATGCTGATGAAGCTGTTTGTATTGGTGGAGCAAAATCTAGTGAATCATACTTAAATATTCCAGCAATTATTACAGCTGCTGAAATGACAGGTTGTGATGCAATATTTCCAGGATATGGTTTTTTATCTGAAAACCAAGATTTCGTAGAAATTTGTAGATTACATAATATTAAGTTTATCGGTCCATCTGTTGAAGTAATGGAAAAAATGGCTGATAAATCTAAAGCAAAAGACGAAATGATTAGAGCTGGTGTTCCTGTAGTTCCAGGTTCTAAAGGTTCTGTACATTCTGTTACTGAAGGTAGAAGAGTTGCCCTTGAAATTGGTTATCCAATTATGGCAAAAGCTGCTGCTGGTGGTGGTGGAAGAGGTATGAGACTTATTCATGATGAGTCTGAATTCGATCAACTATTTATGGCAGCGTCAAGTGAAGCATTAGCTGCTTTTGGTGATGGAACTATGTATCTTGAAAGATTTATTAATAATCCAAGACATATTGAAGTTCAAGTTGTTGGAGATTCTCATGGTAACGCTATTCATATAGGTGAAAGAGATTGTTCACTTCAAAGAAGACATCAAAAAGTTATTGAAGAGTCACCTGCTATTTTATTAAATGACGAAACAAGAGCTAATCTTCATGAAGTTGCTGTAAAAGCAACTAAATACCTAAAGTATGAAGGTGCTGGAACTTTTGAATTCCTAGCTGATGATAAACAAAATATCTATTTTATGGAAATGAATACAAGACTTCAAGTTGAGCATCCAGTTTCTGAAATGGTTTCTGGTATTGATATTGTTGAATTAATGATAAAAGTAGCAGAAGGTGAAAAAGTTCCTCCTCAAGAATCTATTAAATTCAGAGGTCATGCAATTGAATGTAGAATTACAGCAGAAGATCCAAATTCTTTTTTACCAAGTCCTGGAAAAGTAACTCAATGGATGGTTCCTGGTGGAAGAAATGTAAGAGTTGATTCTCATGTATATGCAGGATATGTTGTACCTCCTTATTATGACTCAATGATTGGAAAACTAATTGTTTGGGGAAGAGATAGAAATAAAGCTATTAATATTATGAAAAGAGCTTTAGCTGAATTTGAAGTAGAAGGGATTAGAACTACAATTCCATTCCACAAAAAAATGATGGAAAATGAAGATTTTATTTCAAATGATTATGATACAAAATACTTAGAAAACTACAAAAAACTAGACGATTTATAAGAATGAGGAGCTTCGCTCCTATTTCTTAAAGCTTAAATTTATCTAAAACTAGATATAATCCGCCAAATTATACACATTTATATACCCATTTTACTTTGATATATTAATCAAAGATTCATTTTCATTAAACTGACTTACTTGCAAGACTCAAATTGCGTTTTAATTGTACATTTATGGGGAGATTAAATCTAACATATAACCGTGTGTATTAATTTAATAAATATACTAAGGTAAAAAAATGACTTTTAACGAATTCAATTTTAAAGAATTATTGCAAAAAGCAATAGATGAAGCAGGTTTTAAAGAACCAAGTCCAATACAAGAACAAGCTATTCCATTTGTATTAGCAGGTAGAGATATGGTTGGTCAAGCACATACAGGAACTGGTAAAACAGCTGCTTTTGGTCTTCCAATTTTAAATAAAATGAAGGGTAATAGTGGCGTAGAAGCTGTTGTTATTGTTCCAACTAGAGAACTTGCAATGCAAGTATCAGATGAATTATATAGATTTGGTAGATTTTTAGGAATTAATACTGCAACTGTATATGGTGGACAAGCATATGCTAGACAAATTAAATTAATCGAAAATGCAGGTATTATTGTAGCAACTCCAGGAAGATTTTTAGATCTTTTAAGAGGTGGTAAAATTGATATTAAACCTGACTATGTAATTCTTGATGAAGCAGATGAAATGCTTGATATGGGATTCTTAGATGATATTAAAGAGATTTTTACTTTCTTACCAACAGAAAGACAAACTTTATTATTCTCTGCAACTATGCCAGTTGCTATTAAAAATCTTGCAAAAACTATTTTAAAAGATCCAGAATTTATTACATTAACTAAAAAAGATGTAACAAATTCAAAAATTACTCAAACTTTTTATGTTGTTGATGAAAGAGAAAGAGATGATGCTTTAATTAGATTATATGATTACAAAAATCCTACTAAATCTATTATCTTTTGCCGCACAAAAAAAGAAGTTGATAGATTATCAACTTTTATGGTATCTCAAGGATTTATGGCTAAAGGTCTTCATGGTGATATGGAGCAAAGACAAAGAGAAGAAGCAATTAGAGCGTTTAAAACTTCTAAATTAGAAATTCTTATTGCAACAGATGTTGCTGCACGTGGACTTGATGTTAATGATGTTTCTCACGTATTTAACTACCATTTACCATTTGATTCTGAGTCTTATGTACATAGAATTGGAAGAACAGGAAGAGCAGGTAAAGAAGGTGTTGCAGTTTCTATTGTAACTCCACATGAATTTAGAATGTTACAAAAAATTGAAAAAAATATCGGTACAAAATTAGAAGGAAAAGCTATTCCTGATATTGATTCAGTTAAATTAAAAAAAGTTGCTGAATTAAAAAATCAAATTAGTGAGCAAGTAATTCAAGATTATGCTTTAGCATTAGTTGAAGAATTAAAAGATGAGTTTGATATTTCTACAATTGCATTTAAATTAGCTTCAATGATTTCAGCGTCTACATTTGTTCAAGGTAATAATAATATCGGTAAATCTGAATCAGATATTAAAAGACTTGTTGAAAATGCAGGTAGATATGAAGGTGAAGGTAGAAGTGATAGAGGCGGTCGAGGTGGAAGATACGGCTCAAGAGGTGGAGATTCAAGAGGTGGAAACAGAGGTGGAAGACCTTCTGGAGACAGAAACTCAAGAGGTGGAGATAGAGATAGAGCACCAAGAGGAGATAGACCATCAGGAGACAGAGCTCCAAGAGGAGATAGACCATCAGGAGATAGATCACCAAGAGGTGATAGACCAAGTGGTGATAGAGCTCCAAGAGGAGATAGACCATCACGACCAAGTGGTGATAGAAGTAGAAAAAGAGATTAATTCTCTTTTTCTATTCAATTAACTTTTTAAATTAAACTTCCTATAAATACTTTCTTTTACTAATATTCAAACACCATAAAATATAGACTATATACACAATTACAAGAGTATGACCATAAACTATTTAAGCTTATTTAAAGCTTTGATAAGGAAACATTCACTATAATACTAATCTACTTAAATTACAAAATAGTTACAAAAGGTATACTTTGGATATTAAAACAATCAATCGAATCGATAAGGCTAGGGATAAGACATTACCTGGTTTTGCAAAAGTTTCACTAGCGCTACTTTTTATGGTAGTAGTTTCTCTTTGGTCATACACATCACACGGTAATCTTCCAAATAATACATTTTTAATCATTGGTGCAGTATTTGGAGCTTATATGGCTATGAATATTGGTGCAAACGATGTTGCAAATAATGTTGGACCTGCCGTTGGTTCTAAGGCTTTAACATTAACAGGTGCTATTATAATAGCTGCTATTTTTGAATCTTTGGGTGCATTTATTGCAGGTGGAGATGTTGTAAAAACAATAAAAGATGGAATTATTAATCCAGCATTAATATCTGATCCTCAAATATTTATTTGGGCAATGTCAGCTGCTTTATTATCTGCAGCACTTTGGTTAAATTTTGCTACTTCAATTGGTGCTCCTGTTTCTACTACACACTCTATTGTTGGTGGAGTTATGGGTGCAGGTATTGCCGCAGCTGGTTTTTCAATCGTTGATTGGGATAAAGTTGGGCAAATTGTTGCTTCATGGGTTATTTCACCATTAATGGGTGGATTAATTGCAGCTGGATTTTTATATTTTATAAAAACTCAAATTGTTTTTAAAGAAGATAAAATTGAAGCATCTAAAAAATTTGTTCCCATACTAATCGCTTTAATGTCTTGTATATTTAGTACATATATTATTTTAAAAGGTATTAAACAAATAATTAAAGTTGATTTTATTACTGCTTCTATTATAGGTTTAATTATTGGTGCTATTGTATATTTTATTGTTAAACCTTTAATTTTTAAAGCAGCTGAGAAATTAGAAAACAATAGAATAGCTGTAAATACATTATTTAACATTCCTTTAGTTTTTGCAGCAGCTTTATTATCTTTTGCTCATGGTGCTAATGATGTTGCTAATGCAATTGGACCACTTGCTGCTATTAATGATGCAATTTTAAATGTAGAAGTTGCATCAAATGTTAGTATCCCATTTTGGGTTATGGCTGTTGGAGCTTTTGGTATAGTTATTGGATTAATGCTTTATGGTCCAAAACTAATTAAAACAGTTGGTTCAGAAATTACAGAACTTGATCAAATTAGAGCATTTTCTATTGCAATGGCTGCTTCATTTACAGTAATTGTAGCAAGTCAATTGGGTCTTCCTGTTTCTTCTACTCATATTGCGGTAGGTGGAGTATTTGGAGTTGGATTTTTAAGAGAATTCTTAGATGCAAACGAAAAAAGATTTTTACAAGAAACAAGAAAAAAATTTAAAAAACATAAAAAAGAACTTGAATCAATGAATGAGGAACTAAGTAAACTTGAACTCATTACTGATAAATCAAAAAGCAATTATATGAGAATTGTTGAGCTAATTAAAAACATTGATGATAGAGAAGACTTAGTTAAACAAGATAGAAAAGATGTTAAAGATGCAAAAAGAACAAAATATGTAAAAAGAGATGCTGTTAAGAAAATTATTGCTGCTTGGATTATTACTGTTCCTGCTGCTTCAATTTTATCTGCTGCTATCTTCTTTATGATAAAAGGTATTATGGCTGCATAAGTAATTTTCTACTTATTGCTTACACCTTTAATTTATCTCTTTCGTGGTAAAATCCCTTTTAAAAATTTTATTAGGGATTTACTTTGGAAGCCGTACTTGCTGTTTTACCTGTTTATTTTTTTATTTTACTTGGATTTACTGCAAAAAAGATCTTCACAAATCAACTTGATGAAAAAACATTAGTTTTAATTTCTTTATATTTCTTCCAACCAATTTTAATATTTTGGGGTTTAACAAAAACACCTATAAATTATGAATTAATAGCTTCACCCCTTGCTTATTTATCTATTGTACTTATTTGCTTAGCTTTTTTATTATTGTTAAATAAAAAACTATTTAGAGAAAGAAGTGATCAATCTACTTATCTTGCAACATCACTTGTTGGAAATACTGGAAATCTTGGAATTCCACTTGGAATTGCTATATTTGGTATTGAATCCGTTCCTTATACTAGTATTATAAATATTGCAAATATTCTATTTATTTATATTTTTTCAGTTTATTTTTTTGCAAGGGAGCAGTTTTTATTAAAAGAGGCTATCTCTTCAATTTTAAAAATTCCTGCTATTTGGTTTGCTTTACTTGCTCTTTTTGTTAATTATCAAGGAGTAACGATTAATAAACATATTTATACTGCACTTGAAATGGGTGCTTATACTTCAATGGTTATTCAATTACTTATTTTTGGTATGTATTTATTTAATGTTAAAATTAAAACTATTCCTTGGTCTTTATCTATACAAATTTCTTTTGTTAAGCATATATTTTTGCCTGCTTTTGGATTAATTTTTGTTTTATATTTTACAAATCTAAATTCTTATGTTGCGTCTATTTTAATAATGGAATTAATGGTTCCTTTAGCTGTAAATAATGTAAATCTTGCAGCTTTATATAATTGTAAACCATTTAATGTTGCTGCTTCTGTTTTAGTATCAACTGCATTATTTGCTGTACTTCTTTATTTTAATATTGAAGTTATTAAATATTTTATTAAGTAGGTAACCATGTGTGGAATTATAGGTACAAATTTTATATCAAGCAAATTCGATAAATCTTTAGAATTATTAAATAATAGAGGACCAGATTTTCAAAAATCTTTGATTATTGATAATAAACAATTTGGTCACACTAGATTATCAATTATTGATTTAAATGAAGAAGCTAATCAGCCAATGATATTTGATGATATATTACTTGTTTTTAATGGAGAAATTTATAATTACAAAGAATTGATTCACGTGGAACAATTAGAGTGTAAAACAAAAAGTGATAGTGAAGTGTTGATTAGGCTTTATCAAAAATATGAATTTAATTTTTTAAATAAATTAAATGGTATGTTTTCATTTTGTATTTATGATATGAAAAAAGATAGATATTTCTGTGCAAGAGATAGATACGGCAAAAAGCCATTTTTTTACTATTTTAAAGATAATAAGTTTATATTCTCTTCATCAATCAAATCAATTTTAAATCTACTTGATTACAAACCAAATCTAAATAAGCTTGCACTATCAAAATATATGCAATATTTTGTTTCATATGGTGAAGATACCTTCTATCAAGACATATTTAAACTTGAATCATCTTCATATATGATTTTCCAGCCTTTAAAGGCTTCTGAGCTTCAAAAAAAGAAATATTATAAGATAAACACCTATAAAGCTGTTAAGGATGAAAAACAGGCTTTAAATGATATTGAAGAGCTTTTATTCAAAAGTGTTGAATTAAGACTTAATAGTGATGTAGAAGTTGCATCATTACTAAGCGGGGGCATTGATAGTTCATTGATTTCTGCCTTATATACAAAAATCTCAGGGAAAAAAATAAATACCTTTAGTATTGGTTATGATGAGCATAAAAACTATTGTGAATTATCTTATGCACAAATTACAGCTTCATATATTGGCTCAAATCATAATCCTATTAGTATAAATCAAAAAGAGTATATAAATCATTTTGAAGAGACTTTAGAGTTTTTAGAAGAACCACATGGTGATAGTGCTGCAATTCCTTTGAATATTTTAACAAAACAAATTCATAAATCAGGAATAAAAACTGTATTGTCTGGTGAAGGAAGTGATGAGATATTTTTAGGTTATGATAACTATGCTAAGTTTTTAAAATATTATGAATTTGAAAAAAGCTTATCATCTGAGCAAAATCTTTTTTTAAATGATATCATCGGTGCTTTACAAAATAATACTAAAGAGAGTGAATATTTAAGACGAATAGTTAAAAAGCAAAATCTTTATAACTCTTTTGGAGAAATTTATACTGATATTCAAAGAAAAAGATTATTCAAAAAAGTACCAACATTTAAAAGTGAAACAGCAAAAAAAGATCCAGTTGATTGGATGAGTTATATTGACTTAAAAATTTGGCTAGGTGAAGCTCTTTTATCTAAGGTTGATAGAATTTCAATGGGTAATTCTTTGGAAGTTAGAACTCCATTTTTAGATTTTAATTTAGTAAATTATATGTTTAGTGTTGATTCAAAAATAAAAGTTGGAGATACTAACAAATATCTATTAAAGAAAATTGCTTCGAAATATATTCCAAATGAAATTATAAATAGAACAAAAAAAGGATTTAATTCTCCCTTTAATGAATGGCTAAATAAAGAGTATAAAAGTTCAATTCTTGATATTATACTTGATGTGAATAAAAGCACTAATTTATTTAATGATGAATATATCTTGCATATATATGAATTATCACGTTCAAATAAATTTAAACAACATCTTTATTCTCTTTTTATATTCTCTTTATGGTATAAAAAAGAGTATCTTTCTTAAGAAAAAACATAGTAAAATCAAAGTTATTATAAATAAAAATTATTAAAAGAGAAAATATGACTATATTAATACCAGTTGACTCAAAAAATAGGCATGAGAGCGTTATTTCATCAATAGAAGAGAATAAAGCTTGGGCTTTTGTTACTTTAGATGAGGGAAAAATATCTAATGTTGAATTTTATGACAGAAGAGAAGATATAACAGTTTGGATAGATGCTGTTGTTGTAATAAATGATTTAGAGTATGTTTGGCCATTTATGGATGAAGGCATAATTGCATTGGTTGCTCCAACTCAAAAAAGTATAGATGAAATTGTAGAAGCTTTTTTATTTAAAGATTTACACGATTTTTCAATCTAAAAAAATTTAAGAACCCTTACGAATATTATTGTCTCAAGATATGTAATCTTTGAGGCAATATCTTATGATAAAAATATCAAATTAAAACATAATATAATTTTATATTAATACCTTGTAGTTAAGCTTTATAATATACACCTAGATATATAATATCCAACTTATTACAAGGAGTATATATGATAAAATCAATTAGAAAATTTTCTTTCTTTGTTGTTTGCGTAGGACTATTGTCTTCATTAAATGCAAGTGATAAAGTATATAAATTTACAATGGCTACTACATGGGGTGAAACTGCTACACCACTTATAGATTCAGCTAAAAACATGGCTGATATGGCTTACAAAATGTCAAATGGTAGACTTGAGATAAAAGTTGATTCTGCAAATAAACATAAAGCACCTTTAGGTGTTCTTGATATGGTTAAAGGTGGTCAATATGATATGGGTCATACGGCGTCTTATTACTGGAAAGGTAAAGATATAAATACTTTACCCTTTACTTCAATGCCTTTTGGTTTAACATCTCCAGAACAATATGCTTGGTTCTACCATGGTGGTGGAATGGAACTTATGAAAAAAGTTTATGATAAGCATGGTGTTTTATCATTTCCAGGTGGAAGTACAGGTGTTCAAATGGGAGGATGGTTTAAAAAAGAAATCAATACTCTTGATGACTTAAAAGGTCTTAAAATGAGAATTCCAGGATTTGCTGGCGAAATTATGGCAAAACTAGGTGTTCAAGTTAGTAATATACCTGCAGGTGAATTATTTACTTCTTTAGAAATGGGAACTATAGATGCATTAGAATGGGTTGGGCCTTCAATGGACATTAGTATGGGATTTCATAAAATTGCACCATATTATTATACAGGTTGGCATGAACCAGCATCTGAAATGCAATTTATTATCAATACAAAGAAATTTGAAAAACTTCCTGATGATTTAAAAGAGATAATGGTTAATGCAATAAGATTAAGTGCATATGATATGTACATTCAAAATTATGATATGAATGCAGTTGCTTGGCAACAAATGAAAACTGAATATCCTAATATTCAAGTTAAAACTTTTTCTAAACCAATTATGGATGAGATGAAAAGAGCAAACCAAGAATTAAGAACTGAGATGGGAGAAAAAAATCCTTTATTAAAAGAGATTTTAGATTCGCAAGATGTTTATATGAAAAAAGTTAGAGAGTGGACTAAAATGTCTGACTACTTATACTTAAAAGACAATTTATAATACTTTCATAATAAAGAGGATTTATCCTCTTTATTTATTAAAATCCATTTGGATTAAATCCCCCAAAATCATCATCAAAATTTGTTCCAAAATCAAAAGTCTGCAAATTTGGATTGGTATAATCATTTTGTACAGAAATGTTTTGTAATTGCATAATATCTGCTTTAGGATCTATTCCTTGCGGACAAACAAGTGTACATGCACTACATAAAGTACAATCCCATATGCCATTAGTTTGAATACTACTCACTATATTTGCGCTAGAAGCATTTTTCTTGTCATTTATATATCGTAATGCTCTTGTTAGTGCAAAAGGCCCTAGAAAGTCTTTATTTATATCATAAACAGGGCATGCGCTGTAACATGAATTACATAAAATGCAATTACTCTGTAAATCAATAATTTTTACATCTTTTTGACTTATATCTATCTCTTGATTCTCTTCAATAAAGCTATTCGTTTTCTTTATCAAAAATGTTTCATGTGAAACATCTACTACTAAATCTTTTATTATATTGGAGTTTCTTATGGGTTCTATTAAGTCTGAATCTTTGATTCTAGTTTTACAAGCCAATTTTTCTATACCATTAACTCTAAGTACACAAGAACCACATACTCCACTTTTACATCCACATCTAAATGTTAAAGTTGAATCAATATTAATTTTTATATCGTATAAAGCTTTTAATAAATTATTTTCATTTGTTTCATATTGATATACTTTATCTTCTAATACTTTATCCTTAGATAATCTTTTTATATTAATTTTCATTTGATATCCTCTAGTTCTATATTCATTCTATTATTTTGAAAATAAATTTTTGAGCACATGTTATAATTTTCATCAGTAATTGTATAATCACTTCTATAATGACTACCTCTACTCTCTTTTCTATTTAATGCGCAAGCTGTAGTAATTATTGCAATATCTAAAATATTTTTAAACTCTATAAACTCTACTAGATTTTTATTAAAATCATTTGATTTATCTGTAATTCCCATTTTAGGTAATTTATTTTTAATTTCATAAAGTTCATTTAATAGTTCATTCATTTTTTCTTCATCTCTAAATAATCCAAGCTTTTCAAATAATCTATCACCAATTTTTTCTTTAAATATATAAAAGTTTTCATTATTTGCTAGAGAATAAATATTTTCAATCTCTTTTATTTCTTCTTTATATTGTGAAGTAATTGATAAATCAAAATCATTGATTTCATTTGATTTTAAAGATGCATTTAATCCAGCTACTTTACCAAATGTAACTATTTCTAGTAATGAGTTTCCCCCTAGCCTATTTGCACCATGTATATATGCTTGAGCACATTCACCGCATGCATAAAGATTTAATATATTTGTTTTTGTATCTTTATCTGTTTTTATTCCACCCATACTATAGTGAGCTGCAGGAGTTATTGGAAGTAAGTCTTCTTCTATTTTTATATTAGAAAATTCATAAGCTAAATTTCTTTCTTGTGGCATAAGCTCTTTTATCTTATCAAGTCCTAAATGTCTTAAATCAAGATAAACCTTTTCACCTATCTTTATTTTTTCATATATAGCTCTTGATACTTCATCTCTTGGTTTTAATTCATCAATAAATCTTTTTTCATCTTTATCAAGAAGATAAGCACCCTCACCTCTAGCACTTTCACTTATTAAAATATTTGAGTTTTCTAGTGTAGTTGGGTGAAATTGAACAAACTCCATATTAGATAATTCACATCCAGCTTTATATGCTATATTGATGCCATCAGCTGTATTTGAATATGAATTTGTTGTATGATTATAATAAATACCAGCATAGCCGCCGCTTGCTATAATAGTTGTTTTAGATATAAATTCTTTAACTTCACCTGTATGTATATCTAGAGCTGTTATGCCTTTACAAATATTATCTTCTGTAATTAGATTTAATGCTAGATGTTCATTTTTAAAATTTATTCCCTCTTTAATACATTGATCGAATAAAGTATGAAGTATTTTTAATCCTGTGTAATCGCTTGAGTAACAAGTTCTTATTTTCTTTGTTCCACCGAATTTTCTTTGAGCTATTTTATTGTCTTTATCCCGATTAAAGGGAACACCAATTGAGTCTAACCATAAAATAGTATCTTTAGCATTTTCACACATAAACTTTATAGTTTCTTTATTTGCAAGTTTAAAAGATGCCTTATAGGTGTCTTCCGTATGTATATCTACACTATCATCATCTTCATATAAAACTGCATTAATTCCACCTTGTGCTTGAACACTTTGGGAGTGAGTTGGATATGTTTTTGATACAAGTAGAACATTTGAACCATTTTTTTTTGCATTTAATGCAGCTGTTAATCCAGCTATTCCTGAACCTATTATTAATACATCAATCATTTTAATCCCAAAATTCTTTTAGTGGTTCAATTTTATTTTCCTTAGCACTATTTGAATCAAATGAAAAATCTAAATTATCAATTTGCTCTAGAGCATGTTGATATTCATCACTTTTAATATCTTCTATAATTTGTTCAGTAGATTCAAGATTTTCTCTTTGTTCATTTTTATTTAAACTCTTCTCTTTTAGTTTTAAATAATCATTCATAATATTTTCATATTGATTAAAATCCATAAGTATTATTCCTGGTTTCCCATCTCTTAAAATTATTGCTTTTTCAATTTCATTTTTATTTAGTTTATCAAATATATTTTTACTTTTTCTAACTAATTCTGTTGAAGAAAACATTTCATTGGATGTATATTGTAGCAAGCCCATTTTCACTCCTTTACATATTATAATATGTATTATAACACAAAATATAATTTATTGGTTGTAGTTTATTATATATATTTTTTTAATATATTTACAAATAAAATCCCAATTTATAGGACAATAAATTTTAAATATAAACAAACTAGATTAAAAGAGAAAATACTAAATTAAAAAATTAAAGAGTTTTATAATTAAAATGAATCAAACTATAATTTGAGTTTTAGTAATTGTTAATTGATGTATTATAATAGATTAAATAACATCTTAAAAAGATGTTATTTAGAGAAGATTTCTTCAGCCCACTCTGTTATTGGGCCTCTTAGAACTTTTTGCAATTTGATTGCAAATGAATTTACAAGTGTATTTTCATTTTTAGTAGATTTTAAAAGTGTAGTTAAAGCATTTGTATATTTATTTACATAGAAGTTATCTATTTGCTTATTTGAACCTAAGATAACTACTTTGCAAGAACTATCAATTCTAGATAAAACCATTTGCATAGTTTTATTTGACATATTTTGGGCTTCATCAATTATAATAAATGAATTTGATAGTGTTCTACCACGCATTTCCCCTACCCACATGGTCTCAATTCCATAATTGCTGATCATTTGTTCGATTCTTGCAGTTACTTCACTATCGTCCAATTCTGACACTATAGTATCAGGAGCTTTTTTATTTCGTTTTCTTTTATGTTCAGTTCTAATAATATAATCTAAACTATCCATTAATGGATGATTATATATTCTAAATTTTTCTTCAAGACCAGGAAGATAACCTACATCCTCTCCTTTATCAAGTGATTCTATTGAATTTCTTATATAAATGATTTTTTGGAAGTGTTTTTGTCTTACAAGTTTTAATGCACCACTTAATGCTAAAAGAGTTTTCCCTGAACCTGCTTTTGCTTCTACAATTAGAACATTATAAAAATGATTAAGAATTGCGTCTGAAAAGAATAGTTGTTCTTTATTTAAAGGAGTAATTATTTGATCTCTAATTTCATCTTCATCTAAAACTCTAATTCTTTTGTTTTGAATATTTGCTAAAACAACTTGATCTGATGCTTCTACATTAAAACAGTATGAAAAATTATAAGGTTTATATTCTTTATCGAATTTATTTATTTCTTGATTATCTAGAAATTCTAAGTCTTGAAATTTTATATCAAGATCTTTAATAAATTCGAAATCAAAATTGTCCTTATCCTTACCTACTAGTGCATCTGTTTTTATATCAAGAGATACAGCCCTAGTTCTCGCCATTATATCTAGTGATAAAAATTCAACTTGATTACTATAGTAAGTGTTAGCAAAAGTAGCAATTTCTAATATTTTTCTATCATTGATTATATTTGGAGATACGTTTTTTATATTTACTAAATATTCATCTTTAGAAACTATATCAATAATAGTATTTTTATCATTTTGAATTTTTAATCTAATGATTTTGAATGAATCATTTTTTGCAGAATTTAATATTTCAGAATTCTCAAGTATTCTTGCAAACTCTCTTGCTTGAAAGTTTATTTCATCAAAACCACTCTTTTTACTGTCAAGTTCATCTAAAACTGTTTCAGGAAGAATAATTAGATTCTTTCCTTCTTGTGATAATTTATAGATATTTGTGGCATCTTCAAGTAATATATTTGTATCTAATACGTAATATTTTTCAAATTTCATGATAGCTTCTTTTCTTTTTGTTTATAAACTTTATAGACTATAAATGAACCTATAAGTAATGTTATTATTGTAAACAATAATGAAAAAGTTTTTGTAATTACATAAGCTACAATAAACAGCGATAATATAGTTGGTACTTCATTATATGCTCTAAAAAAATTACCACTTCTTTCATAATCATCATTTTCTAATTTTTTTCTATAATATCCTAGAGAATATGAATAGATAACTAGTAATAAAGCAAAAAAAAGTTTTGCATGCATCCATCCACCTGCTTCGCTAGACAATAAATATGGATTTAAATAAAGCATTATTGCTCCACTTATAATTGTAGCCCACATCGCGGGAACTCCAATGTATTTGTACATTTTAAGTTCTTGAATCTTGACTACATCAACAAACTCTTTTTTATTTTGATGTTCTGTATGATATACATAAAGTCTTGGTTGATAAAAAAGCATCGCCATCCAAGACATCATAGACATAATGTGAAAAGTCAGTATCCAAGTGTAATATTCCATTTTAATCCTTACTGTTGTTTTTTATTTTAATTATCCATTCATTTAAACTCTTTTCAAATCCAATGTTTGAATTCTCATAAAGTTTTAAATCTTCTTTTAAATATTCTTGATCAACATATCCACCATAATTATGAGGATATAAATAGCCTATATGCTGCGAATCCAAATGTTTTGGTATATCTAGTATATTACCTGCTTTTATCTCTTCTAGAGCTTTATTTACAGCTTTATATGCACTATTTGATTTAGGACTGGATGCTAAATAGATTGCACATTGTGAAAGTATTATTCTTGATTCAGGATAGCCTATTTTATTACAAGCTATCATTGTGTTAACTGCAAGATTTAAAGCATTTGGATTTGCATTACCTATATCTTCACTTGCAAATATTACTAATCGTCTAGTAATAAAATCAACACTCTCTCCGCCATTAATTAATCTACTCATATAATAAAGTGCAGCATCAATATTCGAACCTCTTAAGGACTTTATCATAGCACTTGCTAAATCATAGTGAGTATCTGAAGATGAAACTCCATCCCCTATTACATTCTCTCTTAACTCTCTTAATAAACTGACATTTATATCTTTAGATACTTTATATGAAAAATTAAGAAGTGTAAGCATAGCTCTTGCATCTCCAGAACTTGAAGTAACTAAGTATTCTAAAGCATCATATTCTATATTTATATCAATATCTTTTAAAGCAATATCAAGAATTTTATTCATCTCTTCTTTTGTAAAAGCTTTAAATTCATATAAAAATGATCTTGATCTAATAGCAGAAGTTAAAGTAAAAAAAGGATTTTCTGTACTTGCTCCTATGATTATTGCATCATAATTTTCCATTACTGGAAGAAGTACTTCTTGTTGGTTTTTTGATAAACGATGAACTTCATCAATAAAGATTAAAGGCTTAATTAAAGAATTTTTATATCTATCAAATACTTTACGTAAATCTTCGATTTTTATACTTGTTGCATTAAAGTAGAAATAGTCTGTATTTATCTCTTTAGCAATAATTTTCGCAAGAGTTGTTTTACCAGTTCCTGGTTTTCCATAGAAAAATAGGTGTGGGATATCTTTTTTTTTGATTAGTTTATATAGGGCTTTATCTTTTGAGATAATGTGAGATTGACCAACAAAATTATCTAGATTTGTTGGTCTTAACTTATTAGATAGATCTATCATCTTCATTCATAAAGATTCTAAGATTTTTGTATTCCTCTTTAGTTAAATATCTTGTTTTTCCAGTTGGTAGATTATTTAGAGAGATTCCACCATACTCTAGTCTTTTTAAATCAAGTACATCAAGTCCAAAGTGAGCAAAGAATCTTCTTAACTCTCTATTTTTACCTTCACTTATTACAACTTTGATTTTAGAAAATTTTTCGCTATTAGTTAAAATATCATATGCTAAAAATGGTGCAAAACTCATAGACTTTATTTTACTTGTTTTATATGCTCCTGATGTTGCATCTTCAATTTCTAAACCATGTTGCATTGCTTCTTCAACTGGTTTTGTAATTACTCCATTTACTTTAATCTTATAAACTCTTTCTAAATCAGAGTGCATTAATGCATCTACAATTGTAACACTATCAGAAAGTAATAGTAAACCTTCACTTGCATAGTCAAGTCTTCCTACACTTAAGAAATGTTTATATTTATGATCTAATGAATCATAAATTGTACGTCTACCTTGAGGATCTTTTTTTGAAACAATTTCACCTTTTGGTTTATTATAAACAATTACCGTAGATATCTTATTTTTATCTTCTTTTATTTTTTTTCTACCAATTTCAACTTCATCACTATTTGAAACTTTAGTAGCAA
Source organism: uncultured Aliarcobacter sp. (assembly GCA_965657055.1). Taxonomy (GTDB): domain Bacteria; phylum Campylobacterota; class Campylobacteria; order Campylobacterales; family Arcobacteraceae; genus Aliarcobacter. Next base: position 33,771 of record CBFHMY010000007.1, read on the forward strand.
GATTTGTTACAACTTTTCCATTAATTTTTACCTTACCCTCTTCGATTAGCTTATCAGCTTCTCTTCTTGAGTAATTACTATTATGTGATAAAAATTTATTTAATCTTACTAATTCTACTTGTGTTTCTTCTTCTCTTTTTTTCATTTTATACCAGCTTCTATTAAATCATGAATATGTAATACACCAACTAATTTATCATTTTCATCAGTTACAATCAATAGCTGTATTTTATAATCTTCTATTACTTGCAGTGCATCACTTGCTAATAGCTCTTTGTTTTTTAATCTTTTAGGATTCATAGTAGCAATATCTTCTACCTTACAATCCATTGAAAAATTATCATTCATTAAAGCTCTTCTTAAATCCCCATCACTTAAAAGTGCAATTACTTTATCTTCTTTATCAGTAATTATTACACTTCCTAGTCTTCCTTCGCTCATTACTAAAATTGCATCTTTTAGTTTTGTTTCACGTGAAACTACAGGAAGGTTCTCTTTTCGTAATAAATCATCAACTTTTACGAAAAGTTGTTTTCCTAAACTTCCACCTGGATGAAATGAAGCAAAATCTTCTTTTTTAAAGTCTCTTTTTTTCATTAAACAAACAGCAAGAGCATCACCCATTGCCATAGTCAAAGTTGTAGATGACATAGGTGCAGCATCAAGAGGACAACCCTCTTTATCTACTTTTATATTAATAAAAACATCAGCATATTTTGCAAGTGTTGATTCAGGATTTCTAGCCATTGCAATTAAAGGGATATTAAATCTCTTTAAGTGGGGAAGAATTTGAACTAATTCATCACTTTCTCCACTATATGAAATTCCAAGAACAATATCATTCTTACCAATCATTCCTAAATCACCATGCATAGCTTCTGTAGGATGTAAGAAAAAAGAACTAGTTCCTGTACTAGCAAGTGTTGCTGCTATTTTAGCACCAACAAGTCCTGATTTACCTACACCTGTGATAATTAATTTACCTTTAGAAGCCATGATTAAATCAATTGCTTTATCAATATCAAAAGCAACATTATTAGCTGCTTTTTCAAGTTCATTTGCTTCTATTAATAATAAATCTTTAACTATTTGTTTAAAATCCATTTATATAATCCTTATTGAACAAATATTGTAGGAACTATCATAGGGTATTTTTTATATTTTCTCGTACAATGTTTTCTTACAACTTTTCTTAATTCATCTTCTAAAATTCTATTATTTTTTAGAATTCCTGGTTTAACATTTTCTAAGAATGTTGTTAATAAATCTTCAATTTCTTTAGAGAAGAATTTGTCTTGTTTATCAGGAACAAGTCCAAATGAAGTAACTTTTGGTCTTTGAGCCATAGTTCTATCACTTTCATTAATTTGAGCAACAATCATAACAACACCTTCGTTTGCCATAGTTTGTCTATCTAAAATAACATCATCAGAAATTTTGTTGTTTAATTGATTATCAATATAAACTTTTCCTGTTTTAACTGTTTTTACTTTTTTAAGATATTTAGGGCTTACTTCAATTTGTTCACCATCACTCATGATATAAACATTTCTTTCTAATACACCACAATCAATACCTGTTTGTCCATGTTTTAAAGCATGATTATATTCACCATGAACAGGTAAAAAGAACTTAGGTTTAACAAGTCTTAGCATTAATTTTTGCTCTTCTTGAGAAGCATGTCCAGATACGTGAATATCCCCATAATCTTGATATGCAACTTTAGCACCTGCTTTTAATAAATGATTTATAATACCAGATACACTAGCTTCATTTCCAGGAATTGCTTTAGCTGATAATATAATTTGATCATCTGGCTTTATCTTGATATGTCTATGTTCATGAATTGCCATTCTGTAAAGTGCTGACATAGATTCACCTTGAGAACCTGTTGTTACAATTAAAACTTCTTTATCATTGTATTTATTTACTTCATGTGCTTCAATAAATTGATCTTTTGGGAATTTAATATAACCTAAACTCATTGCTAAATCTAGATTTTTTTCCATTGATCTTCCAATAACGCAGATTTTTCTTCCAAATGTTATTGCTCTTTCAATTGCTTGTGCAACCCTATGGATATTTGAAGAGAATGTAGACATAAGAATTCTACCTTTTGCTCCTGCAAATAATCTATCAAAAGTAGGTCCCACTGTTTTTTCTGTTCTTGTAAAACCAGGTGCATGTGAATTTGTTGAATCTGATGTTAAAAGTAAAACACCTTTTTCTCCATAATATGCAAGTCTATGTAAATCTGTTGGTAAACTATCATATGGAGTATGATCAATTTTAAAATCTCCTGTATGAATCATAGTACCAGCTTCTGTTGTAACTGCAATACATGAACAATCAATAATTGAGTGAGTAACATGTATCCATTCTACTTCAAACTCCCCTATTTTTATAGGAGTTCTTTTTTGAATTGCTCTTAAATAAGATCTATGTTCTCTCATTTTATGTTCATCAAGTTTTGAACCAATCATCTCTAATGGTAATGATGTACCATAAACTGGAAATTGCATCTCTTTAAATAAATATGGCATAGCACCAATATGATCTTCATGGCCGTGAGTAATGATTATACCAACAATTTTATCTTTAATTTCTCTAATATAAGTAAAATCAGGAATTAAAATATCAACACCATGCATATTCTCATCAGGGAAACTCATACCAACATCAACGATTATTGCTTCATTATCACTTTCGATAACCATCATGTTACCACCAATCTCACCTAATCCACCAAGTGGTGTGATTTTAAGTTTTGATGCTGTATTAAGATTTAATTTATAATGAGGATTTAATCTATCTCTATGAATTTTTTCATTAATTAAATGTGCTTTTTTAAGGTCAGTAATCCATCCTTCACCTTTTTGCTGATTAACAACAGCATTATTAGCATTTGGATTAGTTTTAGGTTTTGGTTTTCTTTTTTTGAAAGGTGGTTTTTTTGTTTCTACACCATCAGTAGTTTGTTCGTTTGTTGTTTGTGTATTATTTACATCTTGATTAGTAGTTTGAATTTCTTGTTTTGTAACAACAGCCTGTTCTTCTTTATTTATCTCTTCCATCTTTTACCCTTGTATGCATTTGGCTATACAAAGATGAACTTACTTCATGAGGTCTAACATTATCATTAAGATTTAACTCTTTATAAATTTCAGAAATGGTTTCTTTACTTACAACTGATGTAAGATTTTTAGAAAGTTTTTTTCTTGGCTGCATAAAGCATGCTTTTAAAAATTTATTAAAATCTTTATCAAGAACTTTATCCATATCTTTTTTTATATAAAGTATAGAGGACATTATTTTAGGTGGTGGATCAAAAGACTCAGGCGGAACATCAAACAGAATTCTTGAATCAACAGAAATTAATTCAGTAATAATACCTAAAGATGAATACTCTTTATCTTTTACCCGTGCAGTAAATTTTTCTGCAACTTCTTTTTGAACCATCACAATAATGTGCTCACAAGCGCTATCTTCAAACGCTCTTAATATAATGTTTGTTGCAATATAGTATGGTAGATTTGCTATTAAGTCATATCTATCATTATGTAGGGTCTTTTGCTTATCCCAAGCCTCTAAAACGTCAGTGTGGATCAGTTTTAGTCTACCCTCTTCTATCTCTATTGCAAATTTAGACTCTAAGATTCTGATTAAATCAGTATCTACTTCATAAGCAGTCATATCTTTGTACTTGACTAAGTTTTTGGTCAAATCACCTAATCCAGGCCCAATTTCAACGATGTAGTTATTCTTGGTGGGCATCGATTGGATGATCTTATCCAAAATAGTCGTATCTTTTAAAAAGTTTTGTCCGTATTGTTTTTTTGCTTTTACTTTTTCCATAATTGGAAGGAGTATATCTGCTTTTAACTTACAATTAGATAAGATAATATCTAGTTATTATTAAGGATTATATTTGAGTAGTTTTGCAAAAAGAATAATACCATGTTTAGATGTTAATAATGGAAGAGTTGTAAAAGGTGTAAATTTTGTTGGTCTTCGTGATGCAGGCGATCCTGTAGAGGTTGCCAAGAGATATAATGCAGAAGGTGCCGATGAAATTACTTTTTTAGATATTACAGCTAGCCATGAAAATAGAGGAACTATTGTTGATATTGTAAAAAAGGTTGCCCAAGAGGTTTTTATTCCTTTGACTGTTGGTGGAGGAATTAGAAAACTTGAAGATATTTATGCCCTATTAAATGTAGGATGTGACAAGGTTTCTATTAACTCATCAGCGGTTACTAATCCTGATTTAATAAATGAAAGTTCAAAAAGATTTGGTTCACAATGTATTGTTGTAGCTATTGATGTAAAAAGAGTTCCTGATGGTTCATATCACGTTTTTGTAAAAGGTGGTAGAGAAGATACAGGCCTTGATGCATTAGCATGGGCAAAAGAAGTATATGATAGAGGTGCAGGTGAGATACTTTTAACTTCTATGGATACAGATGGCGCTAAAACTGGTTTTGAACTAAATATTACTCAACAAATATCAAAATTAGTTGATATTCCAGTAATTGCAAGTGGAGGAGCAGGAACAATGGAGCATATAAAAGAAGCTTTTGAACATGGTGCAAGTGCAGCATTAGCAGCTTCAATTTTTCACTTTAAAGAGATTGATATTATGGACTTAAAAAAATATTTAAGAGCAAATAATATCCCTGTAAGGATATAAAATGAAAAAATTATTACCCTTATTTCTATTACCTATATTATCTTTTTCATATGAAATAAATTTTAATAAAAGTTTTTCAAAAGTTGTAAATCCTGATTTATTAAATACTTATATAAATATAAGTGTTGAAAAAAAAGAGGAATCAAAAGTAAATACTGAAATAGAAAAGTTTAATGATTTTATGAAAAACAATAAAAGTATTACATTAAAAAATGGAAGTTTTACATTAAGTCCTAAATACAAGTATTATGAAAATAAGCAGGAATTTGTTGGATATGTAGGAAGTCTTAGATATACAGCTGAATCTACAGATGCTAAAAAACTTAATAGTTTTATGGATGAATTGATTTCTATAAAAGATAGTACAAAATCTGAAGATGTGAAATTAAATATTTCAAATGTATCATGGAAAATAAGTGATGAATTACAAAATAAGAGTTATGATGAATTAAGACTAGAGTCAATTACATGGCTTGAATCTTATTCAAAGACTTTATCTACTAAGTTATCAAAATCTTGTGAGATAAAAACAATAAATGTAAATGAATCACAAAATGGAAATATTATGTATGCAAGAGCTGAAATGGCATATTCATCTAAAGCAAAAACAGCTTCAGATGTGGCACCTATTAATAGTGAACAAAATATTAATATTAATCCAAACTTTACATTGGAATGCAAATGATTATATGTGCAGGAAGAAATGAGACATTTCCCTTTGCTCACCCTATTGGTGTGGGTTTAATTGAATCGGCTATAAATCTAACTAGAATGTGTTTATTTGATAAACCAGACTATTTACTTTTTGTAGGGAGTGCTGGATCTTATGGTAACCATCAAATACTTGATATTGTTGAATCAAAAAGAGCTTCAAATATAGAACTAGGATTTTTAACACAAAGTGCTTACACACCTCTTGATAATGTTTTAGAATCTGAAAATAAGTTTGCAAGAAATGATACAATTGTAAACTCTTCAAACTATATATCAACTAATGAAAAATTATGTAAAGAGTTTAATGAATACGGTGTAGGAATTGAAAATATGGAATTTTTTTCAATTTTAAGTGTCGCAAAAGAGTTTGAAATTCCAGTTGCTGGAATATTTGTAATAACAAACTATACAAATGAGACTGCCCATGAAGATTTTATAAAAAATCACAAAGAGGCAATGGATAAACTAACAAAATATTTAATTGAAAAAAATATTATAAAATAAATAAAATACTGGAAATTATAATGGCAAAAGAAGGACTACCATCTATATATGATTACACATTAGATGAATTAAAAGAAAAATTAAAACCATCATTTAGAGCAAAGCAAGTATATAACTGGCTTTATAAAAAATATGCAAATTCTTATGATGATATGAAAAATATACCAAATGAGTTAAAAGAAGATTTAAAAGCTAACTATCCCTTAGATGTGATGACTATCATAAAAAAAGAACAAAGTATTGATGGAAGTATCAAATATCTTTTTAAATTAAGAGATAATCTTACTGTTGAAGCTGTGCTTCTTTTAATGAAAGATAAGAAAAAAGATGAAGATGGTAATATTGTCCGAAGTGAAAAATATACTGTTTGCATTTCATCTCAAGTTGGCTGTAAAGTTGGATGTACTTTTTGTTTAACCGCAAAGGGTGGATTTGTAAGAAACCTTACAGTTGGAGAATATATAGCTCAAATTGTAAATATAAAAAGAGATAATGATATAGCTGAAAACAAAGCTTTAAATATTGTTTATATGGGAATGGGTGAACCACTTGATAACTTTACTAATTTTGTAAAAGCTGTTGGTATATTCTCAGAACTTGATGGTTTAGCAATAAGTAGAAGAAGACAAACAGTTTCAACATCAGGAATTGCTTCAAAAATAGAAAAATTAGGACAAATAGATTTAGGAATTCAACTTGCAATTTCTTTACATGCTGTTGATGATGAGTTAAGAAGTGAATTAATTCCAATGAATAAAGCTTATAATATCGCTTCAATTATTGATGCAGTTAAAAAGTTCCCAATTGATACTAGAAAGAAAGTTATGTTTGAGTATCTGGTGATTAAAAATAAAAATGATTCAGTTGATGCTGCAAAAAAACTTTTAAAACTTTTAAATGGAATACAAGCAAAAGTAAATTTAATATTCTTTAATCCCTATCCAGGAACAACATATCAACGACCTGAAGTTGAAGATATGCTAAGATTCAAAGATTATTTAAATGAACGTGGATTAATTTGTACAATTAGAGAATCAAAAGGTATTGATATAAGTGCTGCATGTGGGCAGTTAAAGGAGAAAGACGCAAATGGGGATTCTTGAGATATCACTTTTGGTTTTTATAGCCGTTGTAGCAATAGTAACAGGCGTGGGATTTTATATACAAAATAAAAAAGAAGAGGAGAAATAATTTAATGGCAATTACAAGATTTGCACCAAGTCCAACAGGATATTTACATATTGGTGGTTTAAGAACTTCATTATATAGCTATTTATGGGCTAGAAAAACAGGTGGAGAGTTTAAATTAAGAATTGAAGATACAGATACTGCAAGAAATAATGAAGAAGCAATGGAAGCTATTATTAATGCATTTGATTGGGTTGGATTAAATTATGATGGTCAGGTATTATATCAATCAAAAAGAACAGAAATTTATAAAGTTTATATTGATATATTATTAGAAAATGGAAATGCATATAAATGTTATATGAGTAGAGAAGAACTTGATGCATTAAGAGCTTCTCAAGAAGCAGCAAAACAAAATCCAAGATATGATGGTACTTGGAGACCAGAAGATGGAAAAGTATTACCTCAAATTCCAGAAGGTGTTGAACCAGTAATTAGAATCAAAGCTCCAACTTCTGGAACTATTGAGTTTGAAGATGGTGTAAAAGGTCATATGAAATTTGATGCAAATCAAGTTGATGATTTTGTAATTGCAAGATCAAATGGAATGCCTACATATAACTTTGTTGTTGCTGTTGATGATGCTTTAATGGAAATGACAGATGTTATAAGAGGTGATGACCACTTATCTAATACTCCAAAACAAATTGTTGTTTATAAAGCTTTAGGATTTAAAGTTCCAAAATTTTATCATGTTCCAATGATTAATAATCCATCTGGTAAAAAGCTATCTAAAAGAGATGGTGCTATGGATGTTATGGATTATAAAAGAGAAGGGTATTTACCAGAAGCTTTATTAAACTTTTTAGTAAGACTTGGATGGTCAAATGGTGACCAAGAAATTTTTTCAATGGAAGATATGTTAGAATTATTTGATCCATCAAATATTAATAAATCTGCATCTGCTTATAATGCTGAAAAACTATTATGGTTAAATTCTGAATATATTAAAGCTGTATCAAATGATAGATTAATTGAAGAATTAAAATTCTTTGATATGGATTTATCACATCACCCAAAAAGAACAGAACTTTTAGATTTATCAAAGCAAAGAGCGCAAACATTAGTAGAATTAAAAAAATCAATTACAGATATTTTAGATGTGCCTAATTCTTATGAAGAAAGTGGAGTTAAAAAATTTGTAAAAGAAGATACAAAAGCATTTTTAGAAAAATATATTAACTTATTAGAAAAAAATAAAGATGACTTATATGATGTGGCAAAAGTTGAAGAAATTACAAAACCATTTATTAGTGAAAATGCATTGAAATTCCCTCAATTATTTCAGCCAATTAGAATAGCATTAACAGGTGGAACTCAAGCACCATCTGTGTATGATATTATTGCTATATTGGGCTTTAATGAGGTTTCTTCAAGATTAGAAACTGCTTTAAAAAGAAATTTTCAAAATACTTGATTATTTAAAAATAATCAGGCATAATATTATAACATTTAAAAAGGATAGAATAGATGAACATTTACGTAGGTAATTTATCATATAGAATGAATGATAAAGAGTTAGAAGAAGTTTTCTCAAAGTTTGGTGCAGTAAAAAGTGCAAAAGTTATCATGGATAGAGAAACAGGAAAATCTAAAGGTTTTGGTTTCATTGAAATGGAAGATTCAGCAGCTGGTACTAAAGCAATCGAAGCTTTAAATGGTAATGAAAACGAAGGTAGAACTTTAAGAGTTAATGAAGCAAAACCTAGAGAAGAAAGACCAAGAAGACAATTCTAATTTTAAGTTAAAATAGTACTCAAATTATATTTGAGTGCTATTTTCTTAGAACTTATGCTTAACTATTTAAAAGTTACTCATCAAATCTCAATCAAAAAATACAGAAGTTTAGATAATCCCAGCTTATATCGTATTATTACGTAGCTATTAAATAATTTATTTATCAGCTAGCCTGGAATTATCTAAAACTTATTTATTCATAACAAATCACAAATTTTTAATCTACACATTAACTCCTCACAAAATTGATAATATTCTTTATATTAAAATTCCAAGGAGAAATATATGAAAAGTTTATTCAAATTATTTGCTGTAATATTAATTACAGTAGGTTTTTTAAATGCACAAGCATTAGAGCAAAATGAACAAAAAGACGGTTATGACCTTAAAATAAGCTCTCAAAAAAGTTTAATTGTTGGTACAAATGATTTAAACATTGAATTATCAAAAGATGGTACTGCGATTACAGATGTAAAAGTAAAATTTAAAGTGTTTATGCCTGAAATGCCAGGAATGCCTTATATGGAGTATGAAGACAAAGCGGTTTTAGAAAATGGTATTTATAAAGTAAATATCAACTTTAGTATGTCTGGAACTTGGCAATATCAATTGAAATTTAAAACAAAAGATGATGTTGTTCACACAGTAAAAGGTAGTATAAACTTATAATGAAAAAAATATTACTATGCTTTAATCTTACTGTTTGCCTATTATCAGCTGTTACAATAGATGAGCTAGTAAAGAATACAAATGAAAATAATTATGATTTAAGAAGTATTGATAAATCAATTGAAGTTGCAAATCATCAAATCTCATTATCAAAAAAGTGGCAAAATCCTATTTTGTCACTTGGAGTAAATGATTTATGGTTAAATGATTTAGGTTCAAGAGATAAAGAGGCAATGCAAGCCTCTTTTATAGGCTTATCTCAAGTGATTCCTACAGGTTCAAAACTAGAAATAAAAGAAAAAATTGCTCAAAAAGATAGAAATATTCAATTACTAAATCTTGAAGATAAAAAGTTAGAATTAGAATCAAAAGTTTATGAGTATGTATATACTATTTTACTTTTAGAAAAAAAATATAAGCTAATTGAGTCTTATGAACAAAATGTTAAAAAATTAGAAACACTATTTACTTCTTTATATAAATATCAAAAAGTCACCCAGAATGAAATATTAAATACACAAATTTCAGCTTTAGAAATAGAATTACAAAAGCAAAATCTTAAAAATATGATAGATAATGCATACTTAAAATTAGAGCAAATTACATATACTAAAATAGATGAGATTGAAGAGAATATTCATATAAAGAGGATAAATTTATTAAGTATAAACCAAGAACATCCAAAGTTTAAAACCCTCGAAGAAATGGCAAACAAATCAAAAAATATGGCTGATTTAGAATCTGAAAAAAAGATTCCAGATGTGATGTTAAATGTGGCTTATTTTCAAAGGGACTCAAAGTTTAACGATTATGTAAATGTGAGTGTTAGTTTCCCTCTTCCTATTTATAATACAGAAAATACAGCAAGACTTCAAGCTAAAATGAACATGAATGAAACGAATGATAAATTAGAACAGCTAAAACATAACTTTTCAATTCAAAGTGAAATATTAAAAAATAGTTTAAATAGTTCATACACAAACTACAATTTAATAGAAGAAAAAATAATACCACTCAAAGAAAAAATTCAAAAAAATATAGAAAATTATACTAGCTTTGATAAGATTAAACCACAAGAAAGCATTAAAAACTTAAATGAATTAATATCTTATGAAACAAAAGCAATAGATGAATTACAAAAATACTATGAAGGCTATTCTGCCTTATTATATTTTACAAATAAAGGCATAAAATGATTAAAAGTATAAAGATAATATTACTAAGCACCCTACTTTTAGGAACGGCTTTAAATGCACAAATTATAGAAGCAAAACAGCTTTTTAATAAGAAAATTGTAAAAGTAAAAAAAGAAGAAGTGGCAATTACTAAAAGCTTTTATGGAATAACAAAAATAGATGAAAGTTCTTTAGTTGATATAGTAAGTAGATTTGATGGTTATATTACAAAGTTAAATGCAAATAAAACATATATGCCAATAAGAAAAGGTGAACCTTTATACTCTATTTATTCAGATGATATTTTAAGTATTCAAAGTGAGCTTCAAATTGCAAATGATTTTAATAAAAATATTTATAATTCAACATTACAAAGACTTGATAATTTAGCAATTTCAAAATCTGAACAAGAAAAAATCAAAAAATCTCAAGTAGATAAAAATGGTATAGTGGTTACCTCTAGTGTAAATGGTATCCTAATATCAAAAAATATTAATAATACAAGTGCCGTAAAAAGGGGAACTACCCTACTTCAACTTGCTAGTTTAGATAAAATCTGGTTTATTAGCTCCATTTATCAAAGTGATTTATCATACGTAAAAAAAGGTATGGAAGCACAAATATCTATTGATGGGCTAACAAGTGGTATAAAATCAACAATAGATTTTATTTACCCTATTTTTGATGATAAAACAAAAACAGTTGATGTGCGATTTGTACTTGATAATACAAATAATGATTTACTTCCAAGTATGTTTGGAAAAATTGATTTAACTGTAAAAAAATCAATAATGCTAACTTTACCAAAAACAGCTGTTTTAAAGAAAAGCGATTCTTATTATGTATTTAAACCCATATCAGATAGTGAATTTGAACCTATAAAAATAAATGCAAAACGAATATCATCTAATAAATATGAAATACTTGGTGGATTAGAAGAAAATGATGATGTAATAAACAACGCCCTATTCTTGCTAGATTCTGATGCAATTACAAATGCACTATATGAATCTGATAATGAAGATTGGTAGGAAAAGATGGTAGAAAGCATAATATCATATAGTGTTAGAAATAAATTCTTAGTACTATTTTGCGTAATTATTCTAAGTTTTGCATCCTTGTGGGCTGTTAAAAATACAAGTTTAGATGCCTTACCTGATTTATCACCTCCTCAAGTTATTGTTCAAGTTGAATGGAAAGGCCAAAGTCCAAAAACAATTGAAGATCAAATATCATATCCATTGATTTCAAATTTAATGTCTTTACCTAATATTGAAACTGTAAGAGCAATGAGCTCTTTTTCAAATGCAATGATTTATATTATTTTCAAAGATGGAACTGATATTTATGATTCAAGAAGTAGAATACTAGAACAATTATCAACTCTTCAAGGAACATTCCCTGAAGGTTCAACTGTTCAAATAGGCCCTGATGCCACAGGTGTTGGTTGGGCTTATGAGTATGCTTTAAAATCAAAAACTAAAAGTTTAGATGAATTAAGAACATTACAAGACTATTACTATAAATACGCACTTTTAGGGGTTGATGGGGTAAGTGAAATTGCATCTGTTGGTGGTTTTATTAAAAATTATGAAATTACACTAAATCAAGATAAATTAGTCCAATATGATTTAAGTATTGATGATGTTAAGAAATCACTAGTAAATAACAATGATGAAAAAGGTGGAAGAATAATCTTAGAAAATGGTTATGAACATATGATTCAAGCCAAAGGTTACCTAAAAAATATTTTTGACATAGAAAATATTACTGTTAAAACTTTTAATTCAATTCCTTTAAAAATAAAAGATATAGCAGAAGTTAATATAACATCATCAAATAGAAGAGGAATGGCTGATTTAAACGGGCAGGGCGATACTGTTGGAGGAATTGTAGTTGTTCGATTTGGTGAAAATCCCTATGCAGTTATAAAAGCTGTAAAAGCAAAGCTAGAAACTCTAAAAGTTGATGATGTTGAAGTTGTTGAAACTTATGATAGAACATCATTGATTGATAAAGCTATTGATACTTTAAAAAATACATTAATAGAAGAATCAATTATTGTAATGATAATAAGTGGATTATTTTTATTTCACTTTAGAAGTGCATTAATTATAATCATAACTTTACCAATAACTGTTTTAATCACCTTTTTAATGATGAAAGCCTTTGGAATGGGTTCAAATATTATGAGTTTAGGTGGAATTGCAATAGCTATTGGAGCAATGGTTGATGCTACTATTGTAATGGTTGAAAATGCACATAAATATCTGCAAGGAAAAGAAAATATATCTAATAAAGAGCGAATTGAAATAATCATTAAATCAGCAAAACAAGTTGGACGTCCAATATTCTTTGCACTTATTTTAGTTGTTGTTTCTTTTTTACCAATATTTGCACTTACTGGACAAGAAGGCCGATTATTTGGACCATTAGCTTTTACTAAATCATTTGCTATGATAAGTGGAGCAATTTTATCAATTACAATTGTTCCTATATTAATGGTGTTTTTAATAAGAGGTAAAATAATGGCTGAAGATAAGAATATATTAAATAAATTTTTCATCATACTTTATTCTCCACTTTTAAAAGCCTCACTAAAATTAAGATATTTAATTGTAGTGATATTTTTAGGAACATTGATTCTTGCATATCCAGTTTATAAAAAACAAAATTGGGAATTTATGCCAATGCTAAATGAACAGGTTTTTATGTATATGCCAGTAACTCCATATGGAATAGGAATAGATTTAGCGAGGGAACTTACAAATAAAACGAATATCATTTTAAAATCATTTCCAGAAGTGGAAACAGTTTTTGGAAAAGCAGGTCGAGCCCAATCAGCAACTGATCCCGCACCCTTAGCAATGATTGAAACAATAGTTACTTTTAAACCAGAATCACAGTGGCGTCCTGGAATGACCTATAAAAAACTAATGGAAGAGATGAATCAAAAACTTCAAATAGAAGGTTTGATTAACTCTTGGACTTATCCAATAAGAGGAAGAATTGATATGCTTTTAACTGGTATTAGAACTCCCTTAGGTATTAAATTATATGGAAATAATCATGAACAGTTAGAAAAAACAGCAGGATTAATAGAACAAAAATTAAAAAAATTTGATAAAACTCTATCTGTTTCAACGGATAAAATAAACTCAGGTTATTATTTAAATATAGATATTAAAGAGGAAATGTTATCAAGATATGGGATTAGTAAAAATGATGTAATATCTACAATTTCACTTGGAGTTGCTGGATCTCAAATATCAACTTTTATTGATAAATTAGAAAGATATCCAATTACTCTTAGATTTGAAACGACACAAAGAGAAGACTTAATAAGTTTAGAAAACCTTCAAATAAAAACAAAATTAGGTTTTCAACCACTTAAAATGTTTGCAAAATTAGAGTATGAAGCAGGGCCATCTGTTATAAAATCTGAAAAAGCCCTAAATGTAAATTTTATCTATATTACTCCAAAAGATGGAATATCTGCAAATCAGTATAAAGATGAAGCAAAAGAATTATTAAAAGATTTAAAGCTTCCTAGTGGTTACTATTATGAATGGGCAGGACAGAGTGAATATTTAGAATCAGCACTAAAAAGGCTTATTTATATTATTCCTTTAACCTTTGTAATTATATTTGTACTTATATATTTAGCTTTAAGAAATTTGACTTATACTATGATAATTTTCTTTACCTTGCCTTTTGCACTAACAGGAGGAATATTTTATTTAGAATTTCTAAACTTTAATATATCAATCGCCGTAATTGTAGGCTTCTTAGCACTTTTAGGAATTGCAGCAGAAACATCAATAGTAATGCTTGTATATTTACATGAAGCAATGCATGAGTTAAATGAGAAAATAAAAGAGCCAAATAAAACAGATATATTTAATGCAATTTATAAAGGAGCTGTTTTAAGATTAAGACCAAAGCTTATGACACTATTTGCAATACTAGGAGGATTAGTTCCTATTATGTATATACATGGGGTTGGAAGTGAAGTAATGCAAAGAATTGCAGCTCCAATGATTGGAGGAATGGTATCTTCAGCTTTTTTAACTTTGATAATAATCCCTTCTATATTTTATATATTAGCAATTAGAAAAAAAGGGAAGATGTTAGAGTGCGAATTAGGTCATTAAGTTAAATAAATTAAATTATATAATCTAAACAGTTACTACACAAAATTTTATTATAATTCCTGAGTAACTTGATTAAATATAAGGAGAGAAAATGAATTTTTTTACAAAAGTGACAAGCGCATTAGTGTTAACAGCTGGATTAGCAAGTGCGAGTGTTTATACTCTTGATGAGACTCATACAAATGTAGGTTTTTCAGTAAAACACTTAATGATTACAAATGTAAAGGGTGATTTTAAAAAATATGATGCAACTATTGATTTTGATGCTGCTACTAAAAGTTTTAAAGTATTCAAAGCAAATATTGATACAGCATCAGTAGATACAGGTATTGAAAAAAGAGATAACCATTTAAAAAGTGACGACTTCTTTTTATCAGAAAAATTCCCAAAAATGACTTTTGAGATGAAATCTTATAAAGCTAATGGTGATGAAGGTAAAATGAGTGGTGACCTTACAATTAGAGGTATTACAAAACAAGTAGTTTTAGATGTTGAAGAATTAGCAACAGTAAAAGATTTTGAAGGTAATTCAAGAGTTGGTTTTACACTTAAAGGTAAAATTAATAGAATGGATTATGATTTAAAATGGAATAAAGCACTTGAATTAGGTGGAGTTGCAGTTAGTGAAGAAGTAAAAATCATCGTTGACGTTCAAGCAAAAGAAAAATAAATTTTTAAAAAAATAAAAAAATAAATTAAATAAAAAAAGGATATAAAATGAATAATAAAATGAAATTAGCAGGATTAATTTTAGGAGCAGCATTAACAACATCAGCAGCATATGCAGCAAGTGGTTCGTGTGGAGCAGGTAAATGTGGTGGTGATATGAAAAAAGAAGTTACTGAAAAAGCAGCAGGTTCTTGTGGAGCAGGTAAGTGTGGTGGAGATATGAAAAAAGAAGCTACAACAAAAGCAGCAGGTTCATGTGGAGCAGGTAAATGTGGTGGAGATATGAAAAAAGAAGCTACAACTGAAGTAAAAGATATGAAAGAAAAAGCATCAGGTTCATGTGGTGCTGGTAAATGTGGAAGCAAATAATTAAAGCTTCTATAAAAGATATAATATGCTAAATATAAAAGGTTGTGGTTTAGGTCTTAGAAGTGATTTTCTATTAGATTTAAAAAACAATGATTTTAATCCAGATTTTTGGGAGATAACTCCTGAAAACTGGATGCATATGCCTAAAATATTTGAAAAAGCTTTTGAAGAAGCAGTTTTCTCAAAACCTACAATTGCCCATGGTTTATCTTTATCAATTGGGTCTGCTGATAAAATAAATAAAAAATTCGTTAAACAAATCAAAACATTTTTAGATAGATACAATATTGAACACTATTCTGAGCATCTTAGTTTCTCTTCACTTGATGGAAATCAAAGTTATGAATTATTACCACTTCCAATGACAAAAAATATGGTGAATATAATAAGTGATAGGGTAAAAGAGGTTGAGGATATTATTCAAAGGAATTTGATACTTGAAAATGCAACATATTATTTAGTTCCATATTCTGAAATGGCTGAGGTAGATTTTATAAATGAAGTTTTAGATAAATCAGGAGCTAAAATGCTTTTAGATGTGAATAATGTATTTGTAAATGCAGCTAATCACTCTTTTAAATCAAGAAGATTTATAGATGCTATTGATAAATCAAAAGTAGCATATATGCATATGGCTGGGCACTATAATGATAAAGAGTTTAATATGAAAATAGATTCACATGGTATGCCTATTTGTTCAGGTGTTTGGAAACTACTA
>CBFHMY010000008.1:0-44962 GCA_965657055.1 uncultured Aliarcobacter sp.
ATTATTTACATTTTGTGTTGAAGCTACTTTATTATCTATGTTTTTTAATTGTTCTTGGCTTTGAGCTTTTACATCTTCTTTTAAATCACTATTTGCTAATTGTACTTTAACATCTGTATTTAATTCTTCTATATTATTTACATTTTGTGTTGAAGCTACTTTATTATCTATGTTTTTTAATTGTTCTTGGCTTTGAGCTTTTACATCTTTTTTTGCTTCTAATACTAATCTATCTAATAATGAGCTTGTACTTAATGTTTTTTCTTTTACAAGTATATTTTCTTTACTATTAATATCTTTTTTTAAATCTGTATCTGGCTCTTCTTTATTTTCTAATGAATTTAAAGATTCTTTTATTTTCCCTACTTCTTCTTTTGAATCATTATTTGGTAATTGTACTTTTGTATCTGTATTTAATTCTTCTTTATTATTTGAATTTTCTATTGGAGCTGTTTTACTTCCAGTTAATAGTGAATCAAAAAGAGAAGGTTTATCTTTAACTGTTTGATTATCAGTTGAAAGAAGAGAAGTATCTTGATTTAAAGATTTAGTTTGTTTTAGGAAATCAATTGAATTTGCCATAATAATCTACATATTTAATATATCTAAAGTTTTAGAATCAATATTTTTATGAGTATTAAATGAAGCTACATTTGCTTCATATGATCTCGTAGCCTCGATTAAGTCAACCATTTCAACTACTGGATTTATATCAGGATAAGCAACATATCCTTGTTCATTAGCATCAGGGTGAGCAGGTTCATATCTCATTACAGGTTTTGCATCTGATTGTATTATTGATTTTACACCAACACCTCTTAGTGAAATATCAGAGTTTGAATTATTTTTTGCTTCAACTTCATTTGAGTTTGTTTTTTTACCACTTGCTAATAAAACATCCTCAAAAACCACTTGTTGCTTTTTATAAGGTCCGCCTTCTGCTGTATGTGTAGTTTTTGCATTAGCAATATTTGCACTCACAACATTAATTCTTGTTCTTTGCGCACTCATTCCCGATGATGATACATTATACCCGTCAAAAAAACCCATAATTAATCCTTATTAA
The DNA here is from genome assembly GCA_965657055.1 of uncultured Aliarcobacter sp. Taxonomy (GTDB): domain Bacteria; phylum Campylobacterota; class Campylobacteria; order Campylobacterales; family Arcobacteraceae; genus Aliarcobacter. Next base: position 1,067 of record CBFHMY010000008.1, read on the forward strand.
ATTGACATTTTCATTATTTCTTTATAAGCATTTAATGCTTTGTTTTTTACTTCCAATGCTAATTTTAGAGATAACTCTGCTTCTTCTATTTTTTGAACTGCTTCTTGTAAATTAGTAACTTTTCCAGAAGCTATACTTTCCATAGATTTATATCCATCTACTTGCTCATTATTTACATCAGAAATGGCATCATTTAACATACTTTGAAATGATTTCGTGTTCTCATTTTCAACTTTATCAACACTGTTTAAACCTAATGCACTTAGAGAATTACCTATTGAAGATATATTCAAAATCTACCCCTTAATTAGCTTTTTTTAAATTTTTATTAATATCTATTACTTCTTTTACACTTAATTCATTTAACATGACTTGTATTTTTTCTTCGTTATATTTAAAATCAAATTCACTTCTCTTGTTGTCAAGACTAAATAAACTAATTATCAAAGATAACATAATATTACTCATACCTTTTAAAACTATTGTTATTAATATTGTACCTAAAATCATCTCAAAAGGAGTAAAGAGTTCAGCATTAACTACAAAAAATATTAATGTTGCAAAAAAACCTGTTGCAATATAAAGTCTAAAAATTCCACTGTTTATTACAGTCTGAGAGAATCGTTCTATTATCATAATATAGATGTCTCAGTGATATAACAATTGAAAAAAATAACTAATATTACTTTTTGCACTTTAGAACAAACCTTAATGAATATTTTTTAATAATTTATCGATAATCATCTGTAATTGTTTTGTTGTTTCATCAGATGAAAACTCATTGGCAAATAATTTTCTAAGCCGACCAGTTGTAGAAATATTTGCAGAACTTGAAACGTTTCCTATATATTCTACCATAAAATGTTCATTTAAGCTATTTTTTTTTCCTAAATTCATCAAAGAATTAGCGATGGTTTCACCAATCTGATAATTTCTAGTATGATTAAAACATACCATTAATTTATTTTTATTATAGGATAACATTTTCATTAAAGAATAAACATCAGTTAAAGCACTAGGATCGGTTGTTGTAACTGCTAATATATTATCAGAAATAGATAAAAATTCTCTAACATAATCATTAAGTCCAGCACCTGTATCTATCAATAAAATATCAAATTGATTTAAAGAAATAATATCTTTTACTACCCTTGAAAAAATAAAACTATTTGTATTTGTAGTATATTGATAGCCACTTTTCCCTGCAATTAAATATACATTTTCATAAACTGTTTTTGTAATAACCTCATCTAATGTTTTTATACCTTCAATATACTCAAAAAGTGTATTTTCTGGTTTTAAATTAAATAATACTTGCATATTAGCCAAACCAATATCTGCATCTAAAACAGCTACTTTAAAACCTCGAGTTGAGAGTAAGAATGCCATATTAGCTGTAAATGTAGATTTACCAACACCACCTTTTCCTGAAGTAATTGTTACAAGTTTTGTTTTAGAATAGTTTTTTTTTGCTCTATTAGTTAAATTAATTAACTTACTAGCTTGAGAAGAAATTGCATCAAACAATTTTATCTCCTAACACATTGATGGTTCATAAAACAATCTATTAAAAAAGTAGAATCAGAAACAATTAAATCATCAGGAACATTCTGTCCAATAGAAAAATACGTTATTGATTTTTTTGTTTTATGGGCAAATGAGATTAAATTTCCAAAACTTCTTGTTTCATCTAATTTAGTAAAAGTTAAATAATCAATATTTAATCGTGAATAATTTTTATAAATTTCTAATAAATCACTATGTTTTACATTTGCAGGAAGTACCAATATTTTTTCAATAGGTAATTCTTCAACTCTTTTTTGATATTCATTAATAAGCTCAATTTTATCAACATCATATTGACTTGAACCTGCTGTATCTATAAATATATAATTACAATCTTTTAATCTAAGTAGTGCTTCTGATAAACCTTCTGGTTTTTTTACAATTTCTAAAGGTAATCTCATAATATTTGTATAAGCTTGTAATTGTTCAATTGCCCCTACTCTAAATGAATCAAGTGTAACAATTCCTACTTTATAATTTTGACCCAATTTATATGCATAACGAGCTGCTAATTTTGAAATCGTAGTAGTTTTTCCAACACCCGTTGGGCCAACCATCATAATGATTTTTCTTTGATGTTTTCTTAATGGAACTTCATGCTTAATAGGTATTACTCTTCTTAAAATCAATTTAAAAAAATCATTAACTTTTTTTGGATTAGATTTTAGTGCAATTGGTAATTGCTTAATTGTTTTTTTCATAATAGTATAAGTCATCTCTTGGTCAAATTCATTTAACTCAAAAGTATTATACATAGATGCAAATTCTGGAGGAATAGTTAAATCATATAATTGACTCTTAGGATTCCAAATAGATTTTTGAACTTGTTCTAAGACACTTTGCATTTTTAAGATTTCTTCTTTAAAATCATAAACATGAGTTTTCATCTGAGCAGAATTTTCACTTGCTTTACTAATAGCTGATTTTGTATAAATCAAGTTTTTCTTTTTATCTTCATCTTCAATTGCCACAACTACTTCATACATACTTTTACCATTAGCTCTTGCATCAGATATTTTTTTTGTAGAAATTACAATTGCTTCTTCTCCACACTCATCTTGTGCAAGCCTTAAAGCAATAGTTGGTGTTTCTCCTAAAAAAGAGAGCATATTCATTTTATTCTTCCATCTTTATATATTTGTTCAATCGATCCATCTAAATTTTTAATTCGAATAAACTGATCATTCTCATATATAATTTTTCCTTTTTTCTCTATCTTAACCCCACCAAAATTAAATATAACTCCGGTGTCTTTATAATCTTTAACATCTTTTTGACATATAATAGTATTTTTATTTATAAAATGAGTTGTAACATAATCTTGTTTTTGAATATCACTAAGTTTTAAAGGAATACAAGCTTTTGAAATATCACTAACATTTTGTACAATAAGTTTTGTGCTATCAATTTTTTCTTCAAAGTTAATTGATTCTTTTGCTATTAAAACACTAATAGCGAAACTATTTACAGATAATAATACACATAAAAAACTAAACTTTAATATCAAAAAGTTGTCCTCCTTTTACTTCTGTTATTTCTGCAACTAAATCTTTATACATTCTTTGAACAGGCAAAACAATACCTGCTAATTTTTTATTTAATTCATATAGTTCTTTTAATTGAATTTCAAGTAAATCAACACTTTCTCTATAAATATTTACATCTTTTTCTTCTTGAATTAGAATCATTAATTCCTTATTCAATTGCATTTTCAAAGCCATTATTTGATCAATCATATAATGCTTTTGATCATTTCTTTTTAGAAGTTCTTCATGTTTAGCTTCTTTTATATCTAAGATATCTTGATTAATAGAACTCTTAAGTTGATCTACTAAATCTGACATATCTTTAACTATATTTTCTATCATAAAGAACTCCTATTATTTATTATTTTTTGTTAAAAATTCATACAACATTGAACTAATACCTAAACTACCAGTTGAGCTATCAGCTAAAGCTTGAATATACATACTTTTAATAATATCAGAACCAGCACCTTCACCTGCAATGTTTGTAGAACGTAAAGAAACATCTAATGTTTGATTTAAGAAATATGATTCAAAATTATCACATACATCTCTTAATTGTTTTTCATCTTTATTCTTTAGCTGATCACTTTTTGTATTTTCAAACTTATTTACTGATAAAATATCTTTATTGATTAAATTGTTACTGTTTATTTCCATTATTATTCCAATCTATCAAAGAAATTTTCTTCACTTAAAATATCTTGTTGATTATTCTCAGAAAAAAATCTCATTTCAACTCTTCGATTATCAGCTGCCACATCACTTTTTGGGTGAAAAGAACCATATGCTGAAACTTTCAGTATAGCGGGATCTATCCTATTTTTTATTAATTCTTTTACAACAGAAATAGATCTCAATGCTGATACATCCCATGAATCCCTAGGAATTGTTGTATTTTGAATTCTATTTGTATCTGTGTGACCAATTATTTCAATATTAAAAGTTTGAGGCATTGTTCTAATAACCCTTGCAATTTTTGAAATAAATATTTTGGCACTTTGATTTGTTAATTCATATTGCCCATCATCAAACATAATAGTTGAAGGAATATCTAAAACAAATTCATTTTTTCCTTTTTCCATTTTAATTTCTTGGCTCTCAATACTTTGAGTAGAATTAACTTCATCAACTATTTGTGAAACATCTTGTGCAGCACTATCAAAATCACTTTGACTTGATGAGTCATTTTCTTGGGTAGAAGAATCATTATTTTTAGTAGAGTATGCATCACTTTGAGTTTCAACATCTGTTGATGCATCAATGAAACCCATTGCTTTTTTCATAATATCAAAATACTCTTCTACTTTTTTCTTATCCATTACCGCCATTGAAAGTAAAAGAATAAAAAACGTTAAAAGTAAAGACATTAAATCCCCAAATTGTACTAACCAACCAGGTAAACATTTAGGACATTCTGGACATTTATCTTTTGCCATTATTTTACTCTATTCATTAGGTTCAACTAAAATTGCATTTAGTTGCATTTTTATATTACCTATAGATTCTTCAGCAGCAATCATTGTTGCTCCTTGAATTATAACTTCACATGCTGTAACTTCAACACTATGTTTTTGAGACAATTTACTTTCGAAAATTCCTGCAAATAAAGTTCCTGTAAGTGCTCCATACATTGTTGTAAGCAAGGCAACTGCCATTGCAGGACCAACGGCTGCAGGATCTGAAAGATTTGCAAGCATTGCAACTAGACCAACAAGAGTACCAATCATTCCCATGGCACCTGCTGTTCCTCCTATATTTCCAAAAATAGAAATCATAACACTATGTCTTTTGTTCATATGTTCTAATTTAATTTCTAACAAAGGTTGTAAAGCTTCAGGTTTAGTTCCATCAACAAGTAATTGAAATGCTTCTTTAAAAAATGGATTTGTTTCTTGAAGAACTTTTTGTTCTATTTGCATAACACCATGTTTTTTTATTTCTGTTGCATAAAAAACAATTTTTTCTACTAATTCATTTAAGGGTTCAACTTTAACATTATTCATAGCAACTTTTATTGCTGGAACAACCCTTTTTAAATCTGTAGCCTCAAATTGCCCAGCAGTAACAGCAATAGTACCTCCAAAAACAATAACAACAGATGGAATATCGATATAAGGACCAAAGCCCACTCCACCTAAAATTATGGCTAGAGCTACTAGTCCCCAACCTGCGCCTAATCCCCCTGCGGTAGTTTTATCCATAAATTACAATCCTATTTGATTTAATCTAAAATCTTCATTTCCGATTTTTTTTATTTTAAGTCCGAATTTACCTTCAACAATTACAGCTTCACCTTCTCCAATTTTAACCCCATTAACTAAAATTTCTAAAGGTTCATTAACCATCTGTTCCAATTCAATAATTTCCCCAACATCCCATCTTAATATATCTTTTAATAAAACTACTTTAGTACCAAGTCTAACGCTCAATTTTAATTTTACATTATATAATAATTCAAGATTTTTAGGTGCTTGAATAACAGGAGTGGAAACTGTAGCTGCACTTGAAGGTGTAATAGTAGAAGGAACAGCTACACTAGGCTTTACAATTGATTCTTCATCTTCTGAAACAACTCCAGTAATCGAAGAAAAGAACGGTAATATAAATTCATCAAAACATATAATGATAGGCAGTTTTTCACTATCTAAAGAAAGAATAAACTCAAAAATATTGCTTTTTGAAGATAATATTGACCCATCCACAATTTTTGAACTCTTAATTTCTGATTTTATAGAACTAATATCAGCTAAGCCTTGTGCATTAACAGAAGTACAAAAACTACCACAAATATTAGAAATTATTTCATTAATAGCATCTGTTATCTCATCATCAATATGTTCTTTTAAATCACCCATTCCACCAAGCATCAAATATTCAAATTTTGTTGCACTAAGTGTTGGTACGAAAAAAATCACTTCTGAAGAGACACCTTTAATATCAAATTTTGCTATGCATTCTACAAGTTGTGTAGAATCAAAACTATCACTTGATAATTTTACAATTGACTCAACTTGAGAATTTTTTGATAATAACTGCTCTAATGTATTTGAAAGTTCGTCTTTAAATATGTTTGATAAATCTGATGCCAATTAAACTACCTTATTGATTTCTTAGTTCTAATTCTTGTAAAAGATATGCTTTCATTTTCATCATATCTTCTGTTGGATATTTATACTCAGCATCACTTTTTGTAATTTTTACAAAAAAATCTTTTGAGTCTTTATTGTAACCAAATTTAACATTATCTAAAATAACTTCATTTTTACTAGCCACAGAATCTGGACTTAAAGCTTTTTTATATTCATCTTCTGGAATTACTTTATTTTTTTCGTCTAGATTACTGATTTTTGCTAATTTCTCGACATTATTCGATTTTGCATTGTCTATTTCTGCAACTCTACCAATTTCCATAGTATCCTCCTAAAAATAACAAATTTAAATTATTATAGCAGAATAAAGTTAAATTATTTAGAATTTAAAATCAAACTATAGAGATTCTAAATACTCATCAAAGCCAATTAATTTGAAATCTATTAAAGAGTCTAAATAAGGATTATTTAAAAATTGTTTAGCACTTGAAATTTTTAGTTCTTGAATAAGTTGAACCGCTGTTAAAAAATCTGCATCCTGATCATTTAATATTGCTTTTATTAATGATATTTGAAGTGATGCGTCATTATATCTTCCAGCTTCTAATAATGCAGCAACCATCAAGTACATTGTATACTTATCTTCAAGCTTGTATTCACTTTGTAAATACTCTAAAGTTTTAATAGTTTCATCAGCAGAACCTAAGTGTAAATCACTTAATGCTTTAGTTCTTAAATATGAAGGTGATTTCCCACCTGAAATTCTTAAATCTGCATTGGTAAGAATTCCTAAAGCCTTTAATATATCAATATAATACCTTGTAATAACCAAGGGACCTTCTAAAAAATTATCATTTAAAGTAAGAGGAATAGAATCTTGTAATCTTGCAAAATAAGAAAAATCATTTTCATTTTCTTTTCTTTGAACTAACCTAATCAAAAAGGTTAATGGGTCTTTAAAATGTTCATCCAATAACATATGATTAGAAATATCTTTATTTTCATTCATTGCTTTTAAAAAATCTATAGCTTTATAAAATATAGTTGATTCATAATTTAAAGGCTTATCTGCAAATGTAAATAAAGAATTAATAAATAGTTTATAAATTTCTTTTCCAAAATAGTTGTATAAACCATTATCATTTTTTATTGTTGATTCAATGTAATCTTTATCTTGAATTTTTATGTTTAATCTATTTGCTGTGATTAAATACATAGTTGAATATAACTTATTTCCAGGATTTAATTTATATGCTTTTTCAAAATATTTAAAGGCATTATTAAAATCATTAATTTGAGCACAAGATAATGCTAAATTATAAAAAATATATGACTTAGTGTCTTTTGTCAACATCTGTTTTAATTCAACAACTCTAATAATTGGATCATTTTTTACAATATTTAGAAATTTAGCATTATATTCAACCATTTCTTCTAAATTTACAATACTTTCTTTTTGATTATATATAAAACCTTTTTGACTATCATAAATTATTTCTTGTGAATCTGAGAAAATAAAAGGTGCAAAATAATAAATAAAATCTATTTTTCTAGATTCATCAAATTTAAGTACTGAATCTAAATACTGTTTTGAAGTATACTTATTTCTATTAAAAAATATTTCTAATGGCAATTCACTATTAGCTTTAAATGTATTTTTTCTTGTATTAATTTCATCTAAAGTTTCTTTTAATTGCTCTAAATTATTAAGTTTTAAATTTGTAAAACTTAATAACCATAATATTTTATCAATTGTATTTGGATTAACATTTTCATTTTTTGCTTTTTTTAGTAGTAAATTAGCTTTTTCATACTCTTTTAATTTTATATAAATCAATGCTTTTTTTAGATCCATTGCGTAATCCATAGTCTCTAATATTGATAAGGCATTTTCATACTCTTTTAAAATTATATATGTATCAGCTAACATTCTTTTACTATGTTCTGATAAATCTGTGAATTTTTTTGATATTTTTACAATAGTATCTAGATATTTATTATCTTTTGATATTTGATATAGATAAAAACAAGCAGACATATAAGAAAAAGTATGAATTTTTGAATTTTCTTCTTTCTCATAAATTTTATTTAAATATACTATTGCATTGTCAATAGAATTTAATTTGTAATAAGCTATTCCCATGTTTAAATAAGAAGGAATTTCTAAAATTTTTGCTGTTTTTTTGAAAAGCTCAATTGCTTCATTATATTCATTTTTACTCAAATGTAATACAGCTTTATTAAAATCTACTTGAAGAGCTAAGTTTTCTTGAGTTTTTTTTAATTTCTCAAATTGAAAAATTATTTCAGGCTGAGATTCAATTACATCAGCATTAACATATAAAATACTATTTAAAGCAAATGTACCTAATAATATTTTATGTAATAACTTCATCTAGTAATATACCTTAAACCATAGCATTAACTTGAGCATAAAGCTCTTCATTTCTTTTCGCTAAATCTTCAACTCTATTTTTTAAATTAATATTTTCAATTCTCAACTCTTGCAAATCATCCCTTGCAACTTGTAAATTGTTTTGATTACTTTTTAAAGTATTAGAACTTATTTTAACTTGTTTTTCATATCTATCCATCAAAGCTTCTAATTTAGTTAAATCTTCTTGTAAAATATTTTTCTCTTCATTTACTTTTTTATATAAAGATTTATATACATTAGCACTTGAAAAAAAGTATAGTAATAAAACTCCAATAACTGTAATTAGTAAAAAATTTTCCAAAATTGTCCTATTTAAAATATAAACAAAGTAATAATTTACCCTGCATAAAAAATTATTTTTTTGATTAATTAGACTGATTTAACAACTCATCTTCGAATTTATTTATCTAGGATTAGCCATAGAATTTATTTATAAAATATGCTCTTCAAAGAAATATCTAACTACATTATCAGAATCCATTGAGTCTTGAACTCTAACTGCGAGCTTATCATCAATAACTATAATATCACCTGTTCCAATAATTCTTGAGTTTACGTAAATCTCACCACCTGAACCTGCTGCTTTATACAAAGATATTATATCTCCATCACCTAATTTCAGAAATTCTGATATACTAATATTTGTACTACCCAACATTACATCAACAACAATCTCTGTATCAACTAATAAGTCATAATCTCTTTCACTAATTTCCATTTGAATACTTTTTTTTCATTTTGATAAATTATATCATAAAGTTATACTATTTCAAAGAAATAATAAATTCTAACTATATAACCAAATCTAAGGATTCTAGCATTGATGCAACTTTTGCTTCAATATTACCATCAAAGTTTCCAAGATCACTAGCAATTACTACTCCACCTGCTGTAACATTCGCATCTTGATGTAATTCTATAAAAGGTTCTAGTGTTAATTGTCCTTTTAAAATTTCATAATCCTTTGGATTTAAATGAATTTGTACTTTTGAAGCTGTTTTAATTTTATCTAAAAGATGGGTTATTGTTTGCTTTGCAATTTTAGATGAATTTTCTCCTACTTCTATGCTAATAATTTTTTGAGCAATAGATATTGAAGTTTTTAATAATTTTGTTTCCATTTGAAAAGTTGCTTGCTCAAAAAAAGCAGCATAGTGTTTTAAATCTCTAATAGCTTGAACAACTTGTGCATCAATATCTTTACCTTTTATTCCATCATTTTCAATGCTAGTTACTTTTTGTGAAATTTCATTTATTTTTGTACTTAAATTTCTAATTTCAATTAATAAAGGATCTGTACGTCCATTAATTTCTCTGTCATCAAGAACCGTACTTGAATTTGAAACAAGGTTATCTTCTATTTTATTATTAATAAAGTTACCTAATTCATATTTCTGTACTTCTTCATTTTTGGTTAATATTTTTGCACTTGAATATACGTTATCAGCCATTATGCATTCTCTCTATCAATAATTCCATCTTCAATCATCTTTTGAGCAACATCAAGCATTTTTCTTTGTGCTGTTTCAATATCTTTTATCTTAACTTTATTCAACATTTCAAACTCTTCTTTAAATCTATCTCTTGCTCTTTGACTCATAGAACTTGTGATTTTATCCATATCTTCTTCTGTTGCATTTTTCATTGCAACTACAACATCAGCAGTTTCTACATTTTGTAAAATTTTCATAATATATTCACTATCAAGATTTAATAAATCTTCAAATACAAACATATTTTCTTTGATTTTAGTAGCCAAAGAAGTATCAATACCATTTATATTTTTTAAAATATCTTGTGCTTTTGGGCCTAATTTATTTAACATATCAGCCACAACTTTAACACCACCAACATCTACAATTGAAGATAATAATGATTCAAGCTTTTTCTCTAGTACTAAAGAGATAGTTCTTACAACATCTGGAGATACGTCTTTTATTGTTGCTATTTGAATAGTGACTTTTACTCTGATCTCTTCATCTAATTGCATTAAAACTTCAGCTGATTTATTTGGATCCATATGTGATAAAATAACAGCAATTGTATGAGGTGATTCATCTTTTATGAAATCACTTAGCTGCTTTGGATTTATACCATCTAAATATGAAAAAGCTTGAGAAGCCAATTTCATTCTTGATAATTTTGCTAAAACTTCATCAGCTTCTGCTTTACCAAGAGATTTATATAAAATATCCCTCGCAAAATCATAACCACCCGCACTAATAAAACTTTTTGATTTAGTGTATAAATGAAATTCTTCTAGAATTGCTAGGGATACTTCTTTATTTATAGATGTTACTTGTGTAATTGCAGTAGAGATGCTTTCAACAGTTTCTTTAGGTAAATGCTGAAATATTTTAACAGTTGATTCTTCTCCAATTAAGACAAAAAATCTTGCGACTTTTGCCAGCATTGACATGCCTTTTAAAACATCATTTTCTTTTGCTTCTGCCATTTATAAAAACCTTTTTATTTAAAACTACCACTACCTTCATTTAATAATAATTCAATCATTCTAGCAATTTCAGCTGGATTATTATTAATTTCTCTATCCAATTCTTCGATAAAAACTTCATATCTAGCTGCTGATTCTTCATCTAAACCATCTATATTATTTAACATTTGGCTTTTAACTTTTGATTTCAGTCTACCTTGTGCTGTATTTGTATCAAATTCATTCTCGTAATCTGTTAACATATCTTTAACTAAATTTTCATCATTTACGTCAACGTTTTGTTTAGATCCATCACCTAGAATTACTATTTCATTTGATGCAATAAATTTCTTGTAAAAAATAAACAATAAGACTGCTGCAATTAGATATTGAATATACTCACTAAAGTCTTTAAGTACTGATTTTATCATTGAAATAGTATCAACAGGCCCATTATCTATAACTATTGCATTACCATTTTCATCTACTGTTTGCGCAACTTGCTCTATTGGTTTAACTCCAATAAATTTAAAGTCTTTAACAGTAATTTTATCACCTCTTACTTTATCATATCCAATTGTATCTTGAACTATTGACTCCAATGATGTGATAAACTCATCCTTATTAGGAATATCTTTTAAAACAGATGAATCAAATGTAACAGCTGCTGTGATTCTTTTTATATTTGTATAATTATTATCTTTTTGTGTGATTACTTTTTTTGAAATTTCATAATTCGTAACGGTATTTGTACCTTCACTATTTGAAGCAATATTGTTATTTGCAGCGCCAGTTCCAGGAGTTTGTATATTATTATCAACTCCAGCAACACCACCTGTATTTGTTGGCATTCCTTGTGAATTAGATGTATTTTCAATTGTTTGTTGAGATCTAATACTTCCTTCTGGATTATAAATCTCTTCTTCAACATCTTTTTTTACAAAATCTAAAGAAATAGTAACTTTAGCAACAACTCTTCCCACACCTACAAAAGGTTCAAGAAGTGCAACAACTTTTTTTGCATAATCTTCTTCTAAATTTTCTTTATACTTATTTTGAGTTGATGATTTTTGATTATTTATATCATCTGCAGATAACTGTAATAAGCTACCATCTTGATCAATTAATTGTATATTTTCTTCTTTTAGATCAGGAACAGCTGATGCAATAAAATTTTTAATTCCATCAATTTGTTTTTGAGTTAAAAAAACTCCTGGCTTTAAAGAAACCATTGCAGAGGCTGTTGTATCATTTTTCTTTTCTGTAAATATTGTATCTTTTGGGATTGCTATTTTTACATTAGCTCTTAAAACACCACTTAAAGCCTCTAGTGATCTTGATAATTCACCTTCTAATGCTCTTAGATATTTAACTTTATTTTCAAAATTTGTTGTACCTAATGAAGATTTTTCAAAAATTTCCCAACCAACATGTTTACTAGTTGCAGCTTCACTTGTAACTAATTTAATTTTTGCAATATTAATAAAATCTTTTGATGTTTTTAAGGTTAAATTATTTCCTGTACCAATTACAGCAAATTGGATTCCTGAAGCTTCAAGTTCATCGCTTGCTAGCATAACTTGTGATTTAGTAAGATTAGTAGCTATAGTATAATTTAATTTTTTATCTTCAGCTTTTACACTTGAATATACCAATAATCCAACTAATAAAATAAATAATAAAGAGAATCCCCCTATAATTACAGCTCTTTGAGCCGTATTTAAATTATTTATAAACTTTAAAAGTTGATCCATAAATTATATTATCCTAACTAATTTTTTGCAGAAGATTCAACTACTGAACGAAATAGTTTTGAATCCCTTTTTATTGACGATTGAATGGCATCAAATAATATCTTATTTTTAGACATTTCACCCATTTGAGTGTCTAAATTTACATTATTACCATCATTTTGTTCTTCCAAATTTTGAACTTCCATTAATTTAGGATTATAACTTGCTTGTGAAGAGTTTATATTTGTCATATGTCGTGAATTTGTAGCTTTCATTTGTAAACTGTTATTACTAATAGAATTATTTAATTCATCTTCAAATACTAACTCTTTCGTTTTATAGCCAGGAGTATTTATATTAGCAATATTACTAGAGATTACTTTTTGTCGCTCACCTCTAAAATTTAATTGCTCAAAAAGCTTGTTTGATATGCTACTTGCTTCCATTATTTAGTATTGCTTCCTATTTTATCTATTACGCTAGAATTTAACTCATCAATTGTTTTAATTGCTTTTTGTGATTGTTCAAATCTTCTTTGAGCATCAATTAATTCAACCATCGCAGTTACAGAGTTAACATTTGATTTTTCAATTGCACCCTTAACAATCATACCATCATTGTTTTCAAATATTTCAACTTGATTTGCATCTTTTAAAATATATGTATTATCACCTTTTTTTTCTAAATTAGAATAAGCAGTTTTTGTAACTCCAATTTGAGATACAAAATCACCTTCTAATTCAATTGGTTCATTATCAATATTTAAAACATTATTACCATTTGAATCTACTAAAAAATTATCAAGATTTTTAAATGCACCATCTCGTGTATATACAATATCTCCATCTGCATTTTGAATCTTAAAAAAAGTGTCAGGTGCTGACATAGCAAAATCTAAGTCATTACCTGTCATCGTAGTTGGTCCCATTTCAGAATTAATAAACTTTGCATCCATTTTTGGGATATTATTAGTTACAATATTAATTTTTGTAGGTATTTCATTATTCTCTTGTGCTCTTTGTAAATAATAATTAAAAGTTGCTTCAGTTGTAGCTTCTTGTTTAAAACCATTTGTATTTACATTTGCTAAATTATTACTAACTTGATCTAAACGATTAATTTGATTAATCATAGATGCAGCGAGAGGATAAGTACCTTGATTCATTAATTATTCCTTCTGGTCTGAAAATTCAGCGATTAATTTATCTAAATCATCTCCTGCTAAATCAGTAGCATGATCGCCATGAATATGTTTAGCAACAGCTACAGTTGTAGCAGTGCCATCATCTTCAAATAAATTATTTAAATACATAGATAGCTTTCTAATAACAGACATAACTCGCTCTATTTTTTGTCTATTAATATCATTAAATTGCATTAATTCCATTGCTTGAAAAATTTGTGAATCTTCAGCATTAGTTTGTTGTTTTAAACTATCTAAAGTTTGTGAAACAGTATTAATACTATTTAAATGCTCAGCAAAAACTTCAATATTAGGAAACTTATTATTCAACGATTCTAATAAACTAGTTTGTGAAGCAATAAATGTTTCCATTGATTTAATTGAATTTCTGAGTTCATTATTATTATCTAAAGTTAAACTTAATACGTCAAATATTTGAGAAACTTTTTCCTCAGAATCATTAGCAACTTGATTTAATTGACTTACTACTTTAGTGTCTTTTTCTGCAGGAAGAGGGAATACTCCTTCTTCAATTCTTGAAGTAGTCCAATCTTTTGCTACATCCTCGTCACTTCTTTCTTCTTTTTTTACAATGACTTCTTTTTCTTTTGAAGAATTATTATTAACTTCAGCTTTTGGAGCTTCTTCAATTGAAGGCTTTTTAACATCAATTGTTTTTTCTGATTTAAGCTCATTTTCTAATTTATCTAAAGAAAGGGAATCTAAGTCTTCTAAAGTATCCTCTTCATTTTCTTCATCTTCTTGTGGTATTGAAGAAGAATTAGTTTCTATATCATGTAGTAATTGTTCAATCTCATCTGTTTTTACACGAGATTCTTCTTTCTTACTAATTATGTCCTTAGAATCATCCATAGTAACTTTACTATCTTCTTCGCTTTTTGATTTAGAATCTTCTTTTTTATAATCTTCAGTTTGTGCTAATAACTCTTCAATTTCTTGTGTGTTTACCTTTGTTTTCTCAGATGATTCTTCAGAATCTGCAGTATCATCCTCGATATCTAAACCACTCATTAAAGCTTCAATTTCTTCCTGACTCATACTCATGATAAGGCCTTATATTATTTTTTTAATACACCATCAAGTTTTTCTTTTAGAACCTCTGCATTAAAGGGCTTAACTATGTAGTTATTTACACCTGCTTTTAATGCTGTTATAACCTCACCTTTTCCACCTTCAGTTGTGATCATAATAATTGGTGTTTTTTGGTGTGTTCCTTCTGATCTAACTTTTTTAACTAGTTCCAAGCCATTCATATTTGGCATATTCCAGTCTGTTAATATTACATCATAATGACTTTCACAAAGTAACTTCCATGCTTTTACACCATCTTCAGCTTCGTCAAAGTTATCTTTAGCAAATCCTAATTGCATAACTACATTTCCAATGATTCTTCTCATTGTAGAGCTATCATCAACTATCAGAATTTTCATTAACTATCCCCTGTGTATATAAATATTTTCAATAATTATGCATTATATATGATTTGTTTTAAATTTACACTTAATCACTAAAAAATAACTTAGTTAATTTATCTAACTTTAATTGTACTTAAAATATAATTGTTATATATGCAATTCAAAAGGATAGCCCATGATGAGAGGACTTTACACAGCAGCAACTGGTATGAATGCAATGCAGCACCAACTTGACGTTACTTCTAATAATATTGCTAACGTTAACACTGCAGGATTTAAGCAAGATCGAGCAGAATTTCAAGACTTGATGTATGAAACATTAAATTACACAGCAGGCCAAACATCACAAACTACAATGAACCCAACAGGAATTGATGTTGGACTAGGGGTTCGAATTTCTGGTATTCAAAAGAATTTTTCACAAGGTTCTTTAAATACAACATCAAATACTTTAGATATGGCAATTTCAGGAAAAGGTTTTTTTCAAATCACACTTCCAAATGGTGAAACTGCTTACTCTAGAAATGGTGAATTTAAATTAAACTCAGATGGGGCTATTGTAAATGGAAATGGTTATTTATTAAGTCCTGAAATTGTAGTACCTGATAATGTAAAAGATGTTTCAATAGCACAAGATGGAACAGTATCAGCAACAGATTCAACTACTGGAGCAGCACAAGAGTTAGGTAATATAACTTTAGTTGACTTTATTAATTCAGCAGGTTTAATTCCTCTTGGAAATTCATTATTTATGCAAAGTGATGCATCAGGAGATCCAATAGAAGGAACACCAAATGAAGAACAATTTGGTTCTATTCAACAAGGAATGGTCGAACTATCAAATGTAACATTAGTTACGGAAATGGTTGATTTAATTACTGCTCAAAGAGCCTATGAAGCTAATTCTAAATCTATTACTACAGCTGATAGTATGCTAAGTGTTGTAAATAGCTTAAAAACTTAATAAATAATTTTAGATAATGAATTTAGATGAATTAAAAAAAAGAAGAGAACAAAATTTTTTAGCTCACAAAAAGAAGAAAAAAGAGTATTATTTAAAAAAGAAACAAATACTTAAAAAAGAAATAGATTATCAAGAAGAGTTAAAAGATGATAATTTTTCTGTTAAAATAAAAGAAATAATAAAAGCTCAGAAAAATTATGTTGATATCAGAAAAGAACTAATAGTAAAAAAACTAAAAGAGTATAGAAATACTAAAAAAGATTATTACGAGCAAAATAAAGAAAAAAGACTCGAATATGATAAAGAGTATAGAGAAAGAAAAAAAGAAGAGCTAAAGAAATACAGAAAAGAGTATTATAAAAGATTAAAAGAAAAACAAAATAAACTTTAAAAGAGTATCAATGGCAGAAGAAAGTAAAGAAGTGGAAGACTTAAAAGTAAAAGATGACTTATCAGATGCTAATACATTAACTATTGAAAATGAAGATAACGATCAGCCAAGTAATCAAAATGAAGATGATAAATATAAAGATATACTTGAAGTAAAAGAAGAAATTACAAAATCAAAGAAAAAATCACTTCTTAGTAAAATATTAATTGGCTTAATTGCTTTTTTATTGTTAATCTTAACTGCAGGAATAGTTCTATACTTTTTAGGTTTCTTTTCACCAAAAGAAGAGATTACGAAGGTAGCAGAAGAAAATATTATTCCTGTAGAAGTTAAAGAGGAAACATACAAATTTGATATAAAAGATATTAATTCTAAGAAATTAAATGAACAATTATCATTTTTAACTAATAAAAATATGAACAAAGAAAAGAACGAAGAATTAGAAAAATTAGAAAATGAAAAAAGAATAATTGAAGAAGAAAAGAAAAGAGAAGATGAAGCTTTAAAAGCTCAAGAAGAAGCTTTATTAAAAGAAAAAGCTGCTATTGAAGAGAAAAAAATTCAGTTAGAAAATGAGAAAGCTCAACTTGAAGCTATGAGACAAGAAGCATTAATGCTAAAAGAACAACTAGAAAAAAACAAAACTAATTTAGAGAATACTCAAGTAGAAAAACCCCAAGTAGATGCAAGCCCTAAAGAAGAAGAGAAAACAGTTGATACTCCAGTACAAAATAATACAAATAAAAAATTCTTAAAGTTTATTAATGTTGCAAAAATAAAAGGTAGTTTATACAAAAAATATTTAGATAAAGTATCAGCAATTAACCCTAATGTAATATTATGTAGAGATGACAAGAATAGAATAGAAATATATTTTGGTCCATTTCAAGATGATGTTTCAAGAAGTAAACTACTAGATAAATTAATTAAAAATAAATTTGAAGAGGCCTATGAAGTTGAATTTACACAAGATGAGTTTGATAAGAGATGTAATTATTAATATTAATTAATTAATAATTATACTCAAGTATACGAATAAAAGATTACGAATTCTCTAATATTTCTAAAGACTTAACAACCTTTATAGTTTTAGTTTCAATATTTATATCCATAACATATTTATCAAATATATGTGGGATTAAAAATACTTTTGGTAAACCTTTATTTACAAGTTCTTCGTCTGTAATTATCTCTAAATAGTCATTTAAAGGATATCTTTGAATCTCTTTTACAACACCTAACTTTAAATCATTTTCATAAACATCACAAGATATTAAATCAAACCAGAAAAATTCATTTTTTTCTAATTTACAATATTGTCTTGTTTGCTCAAATGTAGAATAAAGTTCTTGATTAGTTAGTTTTTTTGCAGTATCTACATCATCATAATTTTCAAATTTAATTAATTCTCTTGAAGAATTATATTCTAAAACTTTTAACTGTAGATTTCTATTTGTACTAAAGATAGCACCTGTTTTAAATTGCTCAGGAAAATCTGAGTCTATAAAAAGTCTTAAATGACCTTGTAGACCCACAGCTTTTCCTAATTTTGCAACAAATATTTTATTATTATTCATAAATTATTATTTCACCACTACTTGTATTTTATAAGATACACCATCTTTTGCTTTACAACCATTTGCCATAGTTTTTAAAGCATTAATCATATTTCCATTTTTACCAATAAGTTTACCAATATCAACACTATTAACACTTATGATAATTTCTGCGAAATTATCATCTATTAGCTCTTTAGTAACGGTCACATCTTCAGGTACACTAACAATTAGTCGTGCATAATTTTCTATAAATTTAATAATCATAATATTTTCTAATTAAAATTATTTAGAAGCTAGTTTTTTAACTTTTTCTGATGGTTTAGCACCAACACTTAACCAATAGTTATATCTTTCTTCATCAATTTTTAATACTTTTGGCTCTGTAACTGGGTTAAAGTAACCAATTGATTCAATCCATCCTGAATCTCTTCTTTTTCTTGAGTCTGTTACAACGATTCTATAAAATGGTTTTTTGTTTCTTCCCATTCTTGTTAATCTAATTACTGTCATGTTTTCTTTCCTTTTTTGATTATAGTATTGAATTCTGAACTCCAAAACCTAAGTTAAAAGTTCACAGCTCAATACTATTTAATATTTTTTATCTTGGGATTTTTGGCATTCCACCAGGTCCCATTTGAGACAACATATTTTGTAAACCTTTCATTCCGCCCTTGCTTGAAAGTTGTTTAGCCATTTTAGAAGCATTTTTAAATTGCTTTAAAATTTTGTTAATTTGAACTTCAGAAACTCCAGAACCCACTGCAATTCTTCTTTTTCTACTTGGGTTCATTAGTTCTGGATTTTCTCTTTCTTTTGGTGTCATAGAACCAATAAGAGCTTTAATTCTTTTAATTTCAGCTGAATTTTCAAAGTCCATATCTTTTATTGGCCCAGCCATTTGAGAAAGACCAGGAATCATTCCAATAATAGATTTCATTGAACCTAATTTACTCATCATTGAAAGTTGATCTAAAAAGTCATTAAAATTAAATTGACCTTTTTTAATTTTTTTACTAACTTCTTTTGCTTTTTTCTCATCAATAATCGCAGATGTTTTTTCAGCAAGTCCTTCAATGTCTCCTAAACCTAATAGTCTTGAAACAATTCTATCAGGAATAAATACTTCAAGATCTGGCATTTTTTCACCAATACCGATAAATCTTAAAGGAACATCTACTTGATGTGCAATTGAAAGAGCAACTCCACCTTTAGTATCGCCATCATATTTAGATAAAATAACTCCATCGATTCCAATTTTTTCTTTAAATGTAGTTGCTGTTTTTGTAGCATCATGACCTGTTAATGAATCAGCTACATAAAAAATTTCATTTGGATTAATTGCATTTTTAATATCTTTTAATTGAAGCATTAAAGCTTCATCAATTGCAAGTCGTCCTGCTGTATCTATTAACAGTACATCATAATGTTCTTTTTTTGCTTTTTCTTTTGCTGCAAGGGCTATTTTAATTGGATCTTTTTCATTATCATCAAAATAAATATCAACATCAATTTGAGCTGCAATTTGTTTTAATTGCTCAACTGCTGCTAGTCTTTGTAAGTCACATGCTGCTACTAAAACTTTTTTCTTTCTAGTTTTTAAATAGTTAGCTAACTTTCCTGTTGTAGTTGTTTTACCAGAACCTTGAAGTCCTGTCATTAAAATTGTTGTTGGAGGAGTACTTGCGAAAACAAAACCTTGATTACCAGAAGTTGTTAAAAGGTTAGTTAATTCACTTTTTAATGCTTTTTGAAAAGAGTCTTGACCAATTCCAGCATTTTTTGTATTTAACTCAATAGCTTGAATAAGATCTTTTGTAGTTTTATGATGAACATCTGCTTTTAAAAAAGCTTTTTTTAACTCTGTTGTTGCTTTAGTTAATGCCGCAACATCATCTTGATGTCTTATTTTATTTACTGCGTTTCTAATCGAACCGGTTATTGAATCAAACAAAATTAATCTCCACAATTTTTAAATTGCGTGATTTTACTTTAAAAATACTTTAGTCTTGATTAAATGAAGAGGATTACTTTAAGTTAATATTTATTTTAATATATTTAACAAATCCCTAACTATTGGGAATTGTTAAATTTTCAAACCTTAATTATGAATGAAAGTCATACACTCTAAATTCTTTTGGTTCTTTTGATTCAAACACATAATCAAATATTTTTGTAACTTTTGAGTGTAATAAAACTCTATTTATATTTGAAGCTGTTCTTCCATAAATAGAATCACCAATGATTGGTAATCCAACAGAATTTAAATGAACTCTAATTTGATGCGTTCTTCCTGATTCAATAACTACTTTAATTTTAGATTTATTACCTTCAACTAAAACTGGATAGACAGTACTTTTTGCAGGTTTTCCTTTTTTCAAATCAATTTTTGACTTTGCCATTCCTCTATCTTTTGTAGTTAAAATTGGTTTATCAATAACAATTTCTTCTACAACTTTTCCATCAACAATAGCTACATACTCTTTATAAACTCTATTTTGTGAAAACTCAGTAATAGCTTTCTTTTGAAAATCTTCATTTTTGGCAAACATCATAACACCACTTGTTTCTTTATCAAGTCTATTTAATAATATTGCTCCAGAAAATTTCTTAGCTACATCATCAGCAGTAAGAAATGCTGGTTTATCAACAACTAAAATATTTTTATCTTCAAAAATTACTTTAATTTTTTCAATTTCTTTAATTGTAAAATGTGTATCACTTCTAATTTCACCACGTGCAATTAAAACTTTTTTATCTCCAACTTTTACAACACCTCTATCTATTAACTCTTTTGCTTTCGAGTTTGAGATTCTTTCTTGCTGCGCTAATAATTTATATGCTTTATCGTATTCTATAGCCATTTGTTTATTTCCTTTATTATAGGTTCAATTGAACCTGCTTTTGTTAGAACTGCTTTATCTAGATTATTTATATTGTCTAAATAAGTTTTCAATTCATCATTATTTATTAAATAGTAGTTTTTTATACATTCAAAAAGTGATTTTTGATTAAATATATTTTTACCACTAATTATTTTACAAGAAAAAAATGCAGGCTCAACTGGATTATGCCCACCAATTTTTTCAAATGCTCCACCTAAAATTACCACATCAGAAATTGCATAAATATCATTTAGCATTCCCATTTTATCAATTAATATTATATCAGAATCAAAATCCTCTTTTACAGAGTATTTATGATATGTAATATCTTTATTTTTAATATAATCAGAAATTAGTATATCTACTTTTTCAAATCGTTCAGGATGCCTAGGAACGATTATTAGTTTTCCTTGATTTTTATCATAGGCACTTAAAATCAAAGATTCTTCATTTTCATGTGTACTAGCAGCTGTGATTACACATTTTTTAGGTTTTATTAAATCTAATTTTTTACTTGGTAATTGTGCTAGTTTTATATTACCAATTACTTCAACGTTTGACGCACCTAGCTCTTCTAATCTTTTCTTATCAACATCACTTTGTGCAAAAACTTTATCAATATTTTTAAATATCTTTTTATAAAAAAAAGAAAATCTTTTATATGATTTATAAGATTTATCTGAAATTCTTGCATTTATTAAAAAAGTTTTTGCACCTTTTTTCTTTGCAAATAAAAAAAGCATATACCAAAGTTCTGCTTCCATAACTACTAAAACTTTTTGTTTATTTATCCAAAAAGGTAAAAAGATTTCAAAAGGAAGATATCTTACATTAGAACTTATAGTTTTAGCTTCATCAAAACCTGTATTTGTAATAACAGATATATTTGCAAGCTCTTTATAGTTTTCAATTAAAGGCTTAATAGCCTTTGTTTCACCCATAGAACATGAGTGAAACCAAATACCATTTTCTTTAAAACTACAATTATCTTTTAAAAAAAATTTTGCTGGAATTGCTTTTTTGTATTTAGTACTTCGAGACTTCCATACTAAATAAGGAATAGCTAGTATATAAATAGCACTTAATAATAAGTAATAAAATATACTAAAAAGGCCCAAAATTAAGCCTCTACTAGTTCTTCATTATCTTTGTAAAGAATTCTTCCACAATGTGGACAGTTAATGATTTCTTCTGCTTTAATAACTTCTGCATAAGTTTTATCATTGATTTTCATATAACATCCATAACAAGCTTGTTTTTTTACAGGAACAACTGCTGAATCTTTAGCCCATCTTTTGATTTTTTCATAGAAAGTTAAAATTTTATTATCAAATTTTTCTAATAATTCACTTCTTTCTTTATAAACAACATTTCTTTCTTTATTAATTTCTTCAATTGTAGAATCAACTGCAACTTGAATTTCTTTAATATCTTCTTCTTCAGCTGTTAATTTTTCTTGTAATTCTTTTAAAGTTACTTCTTTATTTTTAGCAAGATTATCTAATCTATCGATTTCTTCATTTGCAAATGAAATTTGTTCTTTTGCAATTTCTTCTTCTAATTGTAAAGCTTTTAACTCTTTATCATTATGAACGTCTTTGTTCTTTTTAGCAATATTGTCTAACTTCGTTTTTAACTCAGCTAAGTGAATATTGTTTTTTGTTCTTTTTGATTTTACATCATCAATTTCTAAATAAATTGAATTAATTGATGCCTTAATTGATTCTGCTGTTTCAACAAATGTTGCTAACTTTGCTTTTTCATTTTCAATTTTTGGTTCAAACATACTAATTGCTGTATCAAATTTCGATAATTTGATTAAATCCTGTAAATACTTATTCAACCGTTTCTCCTTCTATAAAAAACTCAAATGGATTTTTCGAAGCTGTTATTATAGCTTTTAATTTATTTTTTTTCAAATATTCTGAAAGAAGCCCCTCTATTAAGGGGGCAAAGCATCTTTCACTCTCATAGTGTCTTATGTCAATAAGTGACAAACCTCTAGCTTTTGCTTCCATTGCATCATGATATTTAATATCACCTGTTAAGAAACAATCAGCTTTTACTTCATCAATTAAAGACATCCCCGAACCCGTTACAATTGCAACTGTTTTTATAAAATCATTACATCTTACTGCTTTTGTAGTTTTTAAACCTACTTTTGAAGAGATATGTTTAACTAAATCATCAAAGCACATATTAACTTCACAAGTTGAGATAAACTCTTGGGTATTAATAATATTAAAACCCAAAACATTTTCTATAAAATATTTATTTAAATGGGTTTTATCAATATTTGTATGCATAGAAATTAAAGATATATTTTTTTTAATTAATTCTCTTAATAATTTTGTACTATAGGTATTGTAATTAACTTTTTTTAAACCTGAAAATATTAAAGGATGATGAGTTATTACTAAAGAGTTTTCTTCAAATGTTGATGCAAGTTCTAAATCTAAATCAATACTCACATAAACATTTTTTATTTCATCTTCTAAAGTACCTACTAATAATCCTGCATTATCCCATTTTTCTTGTATTTCAAACGGTGAAAGAGTATTTAATAACTCATATATTTCTTTTAACTTCAAAATAAAACCTTAAACAAATAACTCAGGTTTTTTAACTTTTAAATTTTCTAAAGCTTTTAAAGAAGCTGGGCTTGAAATTCTAGCTAGTCTATCAGGCTCTTGCTCTTTATATAAAACTGCACAGCTTTGTGATAACTCTCGTACTTTTAAAATATAATTTTGTCTTTCAGTTACGGAAATAGCTTTTCTAGCATCTAAAGTATTAAAAGCATGTGATGCTATCATACATTGATCATATGCAGGAAGAGGAATTTTTGCTTCTAAACATTTCTTACACTCATTAAATGCATCTTCAAAATGTCTAAATAACATTTCTGTATTTGCTACTTCAAAGTTATAAGTAGAGAATTCAAACTCAGCTTCTTTATGAACATCAGCATAAGTTGTAATTCCATGAGTATTTTCATTCCAAACTATATCAAAGACAGAATCTACACCTTGTAAGTACATTGCAAGTCTTTCTGTTCCATAAGTGATTTCAACAGCCACAGGATCACAAGGAAGACCCCCTACTTGCTGAAAATATGTAAACTGAGTAACTTCCATACCATCAAGCCAAACTTCCCATCCAAGTCCCCAAGCTCCAAGAGTTGGAGATTCCCAGTTATCTTCTACAAATCTAATATCATGTTTAGAAATATCTAAACCTAAAAATTCTAATGACTGTAAATATAAATCTTGAATATTATCAGGACTTGGTTTTATCAATACTTGAAATTGATAATAAGCACCTAATCTATTTGGATTTTCACCATATCTTCCATCTGTTGGTCTTCTACTTGGTGCAACATAAGCTGTACTCCAAGGCGTTGAATCTAAACTTCTTAATAGTGTTGCAGGATGGAATGTTCCAGCCCCTGCAGGAATATCATAAGGTTGTACAATATTACACCCTTGTTTTGCCCAAAACTCTTGTAATTTTAATAGAATTTGTGAAAATGTTACCATCTATTTAATCCCTAACTCTTTATTTATTTTATTTTTATCAAAACCACAAATCCAAGAGTTCCCTATTAAAATTACAGGGGCACCTTTACATCCATGCTTTTGACAATCTTTTAACGCTTCTTTATTTTTTGATAAATCTATGAGGTTATATTTTAGTTTTTTAGTTTTAAAATACCCTATAGCCTCTTTACACCATTTACAGTTTGGAAGAGTAAATAGTGCTATTGGCTTCATTATAAAAGTACTTCTATATCTTTTGAATCAGTCTCTACAGCTTTAGCTTTTACGATTCTATCTTCTTTTAATTTTATTGCTAATTCTTTATCAGTAATTGCTAAAATTTGCATTGCTAAATAAGCTGCATTTATAGCTCCAGCTTTACCAAGGGCAACAGTAGCAACAGGCATACCTGCTGGCATTTGAACAGTTGAAAGCATAGCATCCATACCATCCATTGCACCACCTTTCATAGGTACTCCAATAATAGGTTTAGTTGTAGCTGCTGCTAATGCACCTGCTAAATGAGCTGCCATTCCAGCAGCTGCTATAAAGGCAACAGCACCTTTTTCTTCAGCTTCTTTTACATAATCTTTTGTTCTTTCAGGACTTCTGTGAGCTGATGAAATAATCATCTCATATTTTACATTAAATTTTTCAAATGTGTCAGAACAGTTTTTCATAATTTCATAATCAGATTTACTACCCATAATAATAGATACAAAATTCATTAATTACCCTTTTTTTTGTTTTTTGGCTTACTATTCTATCAAAATTTATCTAATAGTTTTATAATCTGTTTTATCTTTACTTTCTTCCATGATTCAAATTTATAAAAAGTTAAATTTTCATTTTCATATATGAATTTTGAAAGATTTTTTGATTCATCTTTTACATAAATAGTTTTTAAATATCTATAATATTTACTTTTTATTTCAAAATCATTTTGTGTAAAAATTCCAACTGTTGGAATCATAAAAGCATCACTAATATGATAAGTTGATGTATCTGTTGTTATGATTTTATCCATACATGAAACTATATATATAAAATCATTCAAATTTTTTGATTCTTTCGATAAGTCAATGAAATTATCTTCTTTTATTTTGCTATCAATTTGTAATGCAGATATAACAATATAATCATCTGCTTTTTCTAATAACTCTTTTAAAAATGAAATAGCTACAGCCTGCGGAATTGATTTATTTATATTTGCAGAGTATGGATGAAATAAAAGTAGCTTACCTTTTATTTTTGCATCTTCTATTTTTTTTATAAGGCTAGTTGAAACTTTGTACTTTGAAATATCAAGTTGATTATATTTCTCATTTGCATCTATTTTTTTATAATCAATACCAAATTTATAAAGCCATTTATCAACATTATTTAAAGGAGTATCTAAGGCTATTGCAATATCAAAACTATTATCAAAGTAATAATCATACTCACATAATTTTTTTGAGGTTAAACTTAAAGGTATTACACTATTTATATAATCTTGTGTTTCATAAAGTTCTTTATCTCTTGTATAAAAACTGTTATTTGATGCCTTTATAAATATATCAAATTTAATATTTTTATATACTTCATTTAATTTTTTATACAAAATTCTTAAAGCTGTACATGAGGAAACTATATCACTTATACTTGAACCTAAACCGCCTATAAAAGCAAATTTAATCTCATCTTTTTCAATATGTTTTAATTGTTTAAAAATATCTACTTTTTTAATGTTTGAAAATTCCAAATAAGCTGAATTTTCTCTATTTTCAAGTTCATTGATATTTGAAATACCAAGTTCTATTGGAAAAGTAATTATTGATTTTACTGTCTCTTCATTTAATGTTTTTGCAAAATATTTTTCTTTATCAACTTTTGCAAAAATATCTTTTATATCTTTAAAATCATCAAAAGTTGTTATATATACAGTCTCATTTTCTAAGTTTGATGGCACTTTTAATTTAAAGTAATTAACTAAAGTACCATCAGTAGTTTTAATATTTATATTTTGAGTAACTCTAAAAAATATCATTTTTTAAGAAATACTTTTTATTCAATTGTTTCTGTAACGTTTTCAACTCTAAACATAGTTAAATACGGAAGTTTTCCTGGTAATTTAATTTTATTTACATTTCCACTATGAACTGATTCTAACTCTTTATTTGTTTCTGTTAAGATTTTTTTGAAATTAATGTAATATAAGTCACCTTTTTTAAAGATTTTTCCAATTTCATTCTCAGCTTCTTCTAAAACTTCACCTGTTGGAGTAAAGATTTCAATATCTTCATTTGGATAAACTTTATATTTACATAAGAAGTGCTCTTCATCTTCTGTTACTAATCCTGTAACTTCATATGAACCTTTGCTTAATGCATAATCATGATTTTGTGAATCAGTTTTTTCAAATGGTCTATGAATTAAATAAGCATCTGTAAAACCTCTATTTTTTGTAGTATGAAGTTCTCTTTGATATTTATCTGCGTCATATTTATCATCATAATAATCATCAATTGCATTTCTATATGCTTTTGCTGTTACTGCTGCATAATAAGGTGATTTTGTTCTTCCTTCAATTTTAAGAGAATCAACAGCCCCTGAATCAAGTATTTCTTGTATGTGTGATGCTAAGTTCATATCTTTTGAGTTAAAAATATATGTACCAACACCTGGCTCTTCTTCTAATCTAAATAAAGTGTTATGATCTTCATTTACAGCATATAATGTGTATTCAAATCTACAGTCATTTGCACAGCTTCCTCTATTTGGAACTCTTCCCATTTGAACAGCAGATACTAAACAACGTCCTGAATATGCAAAACACATAGAACCATGTACAAAAATTTCAATCTCCATATCTGGTAAATGTTTTTTTATTTCAACAACATCTTTTAGTGAAATTTCCCTTGCAACAACAATTCTTTTTACTCCCATATCCCAAAATACTTGAGCATCAAGATAATTTAATACATTTGCTTGTGTTGATAAATGAATATCAATTTGTGGTGCAATTTCTCTACATAATTTTACAACTCCAGGAGCTGCAACAATAAAACCATCTGGCTCAAGTGCAGCCATAGTTGCGATATGTTTTTTTAGTAATTCAATTTGTGAATTAAAAGGAAATCCATTGATTGTTGCATACACTTTTTTCCCACGTGCATGAGCATAATCAATTCCTTCTTTAAATGTTTCAAATGTGAACTCTTTACCCGCTCTAATTCTTAAACTAAAGTGACTAACACCTGCATACACTGCATCTGCACCATATTTTATAGCTATTTTTAGCTTTTCTAAATTTCCAGCAGGTGATAATAACTCTACTTTTTTATTGTCCATAAATTTCCTTTAAATAATTCATCATAAATATATTTGTTTTTTTAGTTTAATATTATACCTATTTTTAGATAAATATAAAAGAGGATAGTTTTGATCTTATTTAAGTGGAATGGAAAAGCTATTAAAAGCTTTCCCATTCATCGTCATCTTTTTTTGAAGAAGTAATTACATTAGTTTTTGGTTTTACAGAAACCATAGGTTTTGTAGGAGCTGCATGAGTATCTTTAAAGATTTCTTTTTTCTCTATTTTTACTTCTGCTTTTGATGAAGAACTATCATTTCTTGCTTCTATTTTTTCAATAACCACATTATCTTTTTTTAACTGATCTAATGATTTAAATACATTACTTGTTGCCTTATCTAATGTATTAGAAAAATCATTTAAAAGGTTTGTATTTGGTTCAGCTTTACAATCTTCATTTATATAATCTTGTACGCTTGAATGCACTAAATTATGATGAGATTTTAACTGTGTCCAGTTATCTTTTTTTGTAAATGATTTTCCTGCATTTTCTTGTTCAATTAACCACTTACCTAAGGCACATTCTGTTGGTTTAGTAACAGTCCATGCAGTTTTTGTAGTTCCTACTTTTTCAAAATTTACTATTTTAAATTTTATATGATCATTTTTAAGTTTTGAAATATTAAATACTAAGTCAATGTCTTTAATTTCTTCTTTACTAAAAACTTTAAACTTAGCTCTATCAGCGATTTGAAGTAAAGTATCTGATAATTTTGAAACTTCATTAGCTAATCCACTAATAGTAGTTGCAGAGTTTGCATTAACCTGTGTAGCTTCATCAAGAGCGTTTACGGCATCATTGATTTGAATAATTCCTTTTTCTTCTTCTTTACTTGCTTGAGATACATCTTCTATTAATGAAATTGTTTCGTTGATTTTAGTATTTAAGATTGTATAACCACTAATCATATTATTAGCAATAACTTTTCCTTCATTAGCTTTTGAAGTAGCAGCGGCAACTATACCTTTAATCTCTTTAGCAGCTTCAGCACTTCTTGCTGCTAGATTTCGAACTTCAGCAGCAACTACGGCAAATCCTCGTCCTGCTTCTCCAGCAGTTGCAGCTTCAACTGCTGCATTTAAAGAAAGAATATTTGTTTGGAAGGCAATTTGATCAATAACAGTTATTGCATCATTTATAGATTTTACTTGACTATCTATATCATCCATAGCTCTTGTAGTTTTTAATGCTAATGTCTCACCATCTTTTGAAGAAACTTGTAATTCATTTGCCAATGTAGACATTTGATAAACTTTTTGAACACTTGATTTTACAATTGAAGTAATCTCTTCAACAGCAGCAGCTGTTTCTTCTAAGGAAGCAGCTTGTTCATTTGCCGATGATGATAATCTATTTGCAGATGTTGATAATACATTTGTATCTTCATTTAGTTTTTTACCACTTTCTACAATCATTGATAAGAATTCTGAAACAGTAATACCAATTAATTGTGAACTAGCAATTAATGAAGAAATAATTCCATTTGCTTTTGAAGATTCTGCTGTTTTACTATTTGGAGTAAAATCCGAATTACCATATTGCATTAAAATATCATTTAAATTATTTAAATTTTCATTTGTTTTAGAAATCATTGAATTTATAGAATCTCTTAATTTCATTACTTGTGTATTAGATGAAGTTTTTTGGATTTTATATACATAAAATCCATTATTAACTTTTTCAATAACAGAATCTACTTCATCAATAACTTTTGCATCTTCTTCATAACCAGCTTTTAGTTTACCTATATAACCATTGAAGCTATCTACTAAATGACCTACTTCATCATTTGATGTTTTTTCTATAATATCACTTGAAGAATTATTAGAACTAATATCTAAAATTGCATTATTTAAATTTTCAAGTGGTCTAATTATCATTCTTTTTATTAAATAACTATAAACCAAATATACAATAAAAATAGCTATTAAAGAAAAAATAGAAATACTTATAATTATGTTATTTATCTCATTTTTTGTATGCTCATTCATTAAAGCAATGTCTGATTCTATATCATCAACATATGCTCCTGTACCTATAATCCAATCCCATGGTTCAAATCTTTGTACATAAGAAAATTTATTTTGAGGAGTATCTTTACCAACTTTTTCCCACATATATTTTACTAAAGAACCATCTTTGTTTTTATTTGCAACTTTTACAATTTCTTGATATACCAATAAGCCATTTGGATCTTTTAAATTTGTCATGTCTTTACCAGCTAAATCAGGTTTAGCTCCGTGCATTTTTACAATATGATTTGAATCATTAATCCAAAAATATCCATCTTTTCCATATTGCATATGAGATATTGCAGTTAAGGCTTCTTCTTGTATTTTAGAAGATACATCAGATACATATTCTCCAGTTCCTATTACCCAATTATAAGGCTTAAATAGTTTTACAAATGAAACTTTTGGTTGTGGCTTTTCAAAACCTGGTTTTGGCCATACATAATCAACAAATCCTTCACCATCTTTTTTTGCAACTTCAGCAAATTCTGTAAATATTTGTTTCCCACCTTGATCTTTATATGAAGCCATATCTTTACCATTTAGTGCTGGTTTAATAGGATGAATAACGATTACAGCATTTGTATCATTAATCCAAAAATATCCTGTATCACCATATCTTGTAGCATCAACAATAGATTTTAATCTTTGTTTTAAAGCATCATCAGAAAGCACATCTTTTAGTTTAGAATACTCTGATTCTAATATTGAGAATAAAAAATTAGTTTGCTTTTTTAAATCACCTTGAACTTCAACTTTAATCTTATCAATTGCAATTCGTTCATGATAAGATTCAACTGTTTTCATAGCTAAAGAAACATAGTTTTTTAACTCTTCTTCCTTTTTAGCATAAGATTCTACTTTATATCTATTAATATTTTCATTTGAAAGTTTATTAATAGAATAAATTGAATCAATAGCAATGGACAATGAAACCACAATAATAGTGATCAAAGATAGTAATAACAACTTACCTTTTATTGATATATTTTTAAACATCAGGATTCTCCATATATTAATTTATCTAATATATTACCCTTTGTAAGATTAAAATACAACTATAATTTAATTATTTAAAAAAACATTTACACTTTTGTAAAAATAGGTATCCGTTAAAATTGACTTTTAACTAATTATCAAATATTATAATAAATTATTTTAATAAGTTTTTTGCAAATTCAAAAGCTTCACTTGTAATATTTTCTCCACTAATCATCCTTGCAATTTCATTAATTCTTTCTTCTTCATTAAGTAATTTAACATTTGAAATTCCATTGTGTTTATCAACTAAAAAATGTTGATTTGCACTTGAAGTTAGTTGTGGTTGATGTGATATTGCAAATATTTGATAAGATTTACTCAGTTTTGTTAATACCTTTGAAATAGCATCACTCTCTTTTCCACTTAAATTTGCATCTATTTCATCTAAAAATAAAATTCCGTTATCAACAATATCAAACTCACTCATTGACGTTAAAAGTGCAAGTCTTAATCTATTGTATTCTCCTGAACTAATTGTTTCTAAAGAAACACCATTTAATTCAAAAAGAATATTATCAATACCTGTATTATCTAATTGTTTTTCTTCTAAAACTATTTTAGCATTACTTAAATATAAAAATTTAAGATATTCATTTATTTTGTTTTCTAGTATTAGTGAAGTTTCTTTTCTATATTTTGATATTTCTAAAGAAAGGACCGATAACTCTTCATTTATTCTTTTATAGTCTTTTTCTAATTTTTCTTTTTGGAAAGATATATTTTCATATGATTCTAACTCTTTTTTCTTTTGCTCTTTATATTTCAAACACTCTTCAATAGAACCAAATCTTTTTTGTAATGATGCTAGTTTCTCAATTCGATCTAAAATATTTTCTATATTTACATCTTCAAGTTCATATAATGAATCATTAAATCTTTCAAAGGTATTGTTTAATTCATTCATAGCTTCATCAAAAAAAGATGAATCAACTTCCATTAATTCTAAAGCATTTGTTACATTTTGATTAAACTCCATTATTCCAGATGCTTTTTTTATTGCAATTTCAATTTTTTCTTTTTTTGATAACCTTTTTTTAAGAATATTCAATTCTTCATATTCATCAATACTTGGATTTATTTGTTCAATTTTATCTATCTCAAATTTAGCAAACTCTTTTAAATCTTCTAATTTATTTTCATCTTCTAAAATCTTTTTTAGCTCTTTTTTTATTTGTAAAAAATCTAAATACAAACTATCAAATGAATTTTTTATCTCTACAAACTTTTTTTTCTTTTTTGAAGTTAACTTATCTAAAAAAATTATTAATTTATGGCTATCAAATTCAGAAGTATCTTTTAAATTTAAATGTTTAATAAGTTTTGTTGAAAGATCATTTAAATTTTTCTTTGATATAGTTTGATTATTTAAAAAATATCTTATCTTATCTTTTTTTATACTTTTAATAACTATATCATCATCAAATGAAATATCATATGACTCATCAGTAAAATTCAAATTATCTAACTGTATTTCACCTAGATTTGCTTTTACCTCTGATAATGCAAATAAAGACAATATCGCTTGCATTAAAATTGATTTTCCAGCACCACTTGGACCTGTAAAAATATTTAAACCTTTTTTAAATTCTAAATCAACTTCCTTAAAAGATAAACACTCTTTTAAATATACTCTATTAATCAAATTTAATTTCCCCATCTTAGTTTTTCATTTAATACTTCAAAATAATTTCTTTGAATTCTATGTATCATTTTCGCTTTTTTAGATGCAATTTTTATTTTTATAGATTGATTTTGTTCAACTTCATAGATATCTTGGCCATCAACTATAACAACCGCACCTTGATTATCTATAATTTTAAATTCAATTTCAAAATCAGCAGGCATTACAAGGGGTCTTTGTGTTAAAGAATGAGGAGCTACAGGAGTAACAATAAAAGCATCTGTTAAAGGATAAACAATTGGTCCTCCAACTGATAAATTATATGCAGTTGAACCTGTAGGAGTTGAAACAATAACTCCATCACCATCATATGAATTAAAATGCTTACCATCAATTTTTGCAGAAATTTTTATCATAGATGAAATTGATTTTCTTGAAATAACAATATCATTAAAAGCTACAAATTTATTTAAATTCACGCTTCCTTCTACCATCATTCTATTATCAATTTTATATATATTATTTTTTAAATCTTTTATAAAACTAGGTAATTGTTCCATTGAAATATCAGTTAAGAACCCTAATGTTCCTAGATTTATTCCTAAAACAGGCTTATCATATTTAAAAGATTTTCTAACAACTGAAAGTAAAGTTCCATCACCTCCCACAGAGATTAAAAAATCTACTTTTCTACATAATTCATCTAAAGGAATTCCTTTTAGAGATATCATATTTGCAGAATTATCT
This sequence comes from uncultured Aliarcobacter sp., assembly GCA_965657055.1. Taxonomy (GTDB): domain Bacteria; phylum Campylobacterota; class Campylobacteria; order Campylobacterales; family Arcobacteraceae; genus Aliarcobacter. The sequence goes on from CBFHMY010000008.1 coordinate 34,586, forward strand.
TCTAATAATATTTCAATATCAGCTTTTTGGAACAGCTCTTTTATTTTTAAATATATATCTTTTAATTCAGGGCTTGAAGGTCTTAATATAATTCCAGCACTTTTTATATTAGGTAATAATTCAAAATTCTTTTCTATTCGCATAATACACCCTGCTTTATTTATAAATTTATTTAAAATATTTTATCCAATTATTTTAATAACTTAAATAAATTTAATCAAAAAAAAAGGGGATATGCAAACGCATATCCCCTTTTAGAAGGTAATCATTATAAATTAATGATTATCCATTTCTTTTTTTAATAATTTCTTCAGAAACATTTTTTGGAACTTCAGAATAGTTATCAAAAATCATAGAATAAGTTGCTCTACCTTGAGACATAGATCTTAAGTCTGTAGAGTAACCGAACATTTCTGATAATGGAATCATAGCAACAACTAGTTTAACACCAGCTCTGTCATCCATAGATTGAACTTGTCCTCTTCTTTTGTTACAGTCACCTATAACGTCTCCCATGTAATCTTCAGGAGTTTCAATTTCAACTTTCATAATTGGTTCAAGAATACAAGCACCAGCAGCTGCACTTCTACAACCTTGTTTGAATCCCATTGAAGCAGCTAATTTAAATGCCATCTCAGATGAATCCACATCATGGTAAGAACCATCATATAAATCAACAGCGATGTTAACTAATGGATAACCAGCTAAGATACCACCAGCCATTGCTTCTTGACAACCTTTATCAACAGCAGGAACGTATTCTTTTGGAACCGTACCACCTTTAATAGAGTTTGTAAATGTATAGTTTTCTTCGCTATCTGAACCTAATGGAGTAATAGTTAAATATACGTGACCGTATTGACCTTTTCCACCTGATTGTTTAGCGTATTTGTATTCTTGTTTAATTTCGTTTTTAATTGTTTCTCTATAAGCAACTTGAGGAGCACCAACTTCAGCTTCAACTTTGAACTCTCTTTTCATTCTATCTACAAGAATTTCAAGGTGTAATTCACCCATTCCTGAAATAATAGTTTGTCCAGATTCTTCATCAGTATTAACTCTGAATGATGGATCTTCTTCTGCTAATTTTCCTAAAGCAATACCCATTTTTTCTTGGTCAGCTTTAGTTTTTGGCTCAACTGCAACAGAAATAACAGGTTCTGGGAATTCCATTCTTTCTAAGATAACAGGATCTTTTTCAGAAGCTAAAGTATCTCCAGTAATTGTATATTTTAAACCAACAACAGCACCGATTTCACCAGCATAAAGCTCTTTAATCTCTTCTCTATTGTTAGCGTGCATTTTAAGTAATCTTCCGATTCTTTCTTTTTTCATTTTTGTTGAGTTATATACGTAAGTTCCAGATTCTAAAACCCCTCTATAAACTCTAGCAAATGTTAACTGTCCAACGAATGGGTCAGTCATAATTTTAAATGCTAATGCTGCAACTTCACCTGCATCAGTTGAAGGAACGATAACAGCTTCACCATCTTGAGTTTCACCATTAATGTCAGCAACTTCAGTTGGAGCTGGTAAATACATAGCAACAGCATCAAGTAAAGTTTGAACACCTTTGTTTTTAAAAGCAGTACCACAAGTCATTGGAGTAATAGTCATATTTAAACAACCAGCTTTAATACCTCTAGTGATTTCTTCTTCAGTTAATTCTTCACCTTCAAGGTATTTTTCCATTAACTCTTCGATTGATTCAGCAGCTGATTCAATCATTTTTTCTCTATATTCTTGTGAAATTTCAAGCATATCTGCAGGAATTTCTTCTACGTGGTAGTTAGATCCCATAGCTGCATCTTCATCCCAAACGATAGCTTTCATTTGAACTAAATCTACAATACCTTTGAAGTTTTCTTCAGCACCAATTGGTAATTGAATTGGAACTGCATTTGATTTTAATCTTTCGTTAACTTGTTTTAAAACATTATAAAAATCTGCACCTGTTCTATCCATTTTATTAACGAATATCATTCTTGGTACTTTATATTTATTAGCTTGTCTCCAAACAGTTTCAGATTGTGGTTGAACTCCACCTACTGAACAGAATACTGCAACAGCTCCATCAAGAACCCTCATAGATCTTTCAACTTCAATAGTAAAGTCAACGTGACCCGGAGTGTCAATGATGTTAATCATTAAATCGTCACCAGTTTTTGGGTGTTTCCAATGACAAGTTGTAGCAGCAGAAGTAATTGTAATACCTCTTTCTTGCTCTTGTTCCATCCAGTCCATAGTTGCAGCACCTTCATGAACCTCACCAATTTTGTGTGAAACACCTGTATAGAATAAAATTCTTTCAGTAGTAGTTGTTTTTCCTGCATCAATGTGAGCTGCAATACCAATATTTCTAACTCTGTTAAGTGGTGTTTTTCTAGCCATTTATAATTCCTACCATCTGTAGTGTGCAAATGCTTTATTAGCTTCTGCCATTCTATGCATATCTTCTTTCTTCTTGAAAGATGAACCTCTTTCATTAGCAGCTTCGAATAATTCGTTTGCTAATCTTTCTACCATAGTTCTTTCATTTCTTTTTCTAGCATATTCAACTAACCATCTTAATGCTAAAGTTTGTCTTCTTACAGGTCTAACTTCAACAGGAACTTGGTAAGTAGCTCCACCAACTCTTCTAGATCTTACTTCTAAAAGTGGTTTAACATTTTCAACTGCTTTTTCGAATAAGTCAATACCTTTTTCTTCACCTCTTGCATCAAGGTTAGCAATTGCACCATACATGATTTTTTCAGCAGTAGATTTTTTACCATCTTGCATTACTGTATTAACAAATTTTGTGATCACTTTACTATTGTAGATAGGATCAGCCATTATTTCTCTAACTGGAGCTTTTCTTCTTCTCATTTTCTATCCTTCTACTTTTTCTTAGCTTTTGCTTTTTTTGTACCATATTTAGATCTTGCAACAGTTCTGTTTGCAACACCAGCAGTATCTAAAGCACCTCTTACGATGTGGTATTTAACCCCAGGTAAATCCTTAACTCTTCCCCCTCTTACTAGAACAATTGAGTGTTCTTGTAAGTTGTGACCTTCACCACCGATATATGAAATTACTTCATATCCAGATGTTAATCTAACTTTTGCAACTTTTCTTAAAGCCGAGTTAGGTTTTTTTGGAGTTGTAGTATATACTCTTGTACATACCCCTCTTCTTTGTGGACAACTTTCTAACGCTGGCGATTTAGATTTTTTGATAACCTTTTTTCGCTCATTTCTTACAAGCTGATTGATTGTAGGCATTTCTTTCCTTTATATAAATTGGTTTGAGTAATTATAGCCTTACCCATGCTTCTCGTGCAAATTCAACATTTTAGTTGAAACGATACTCCCATTCTAGGAAACATAAATTGTTTTAGTTTTCTAAAAAAGTACGGGATTATACTAAAACTATGCTTAATAATTCTTTAGTTTAATTTTACAGTTTCATTATAAATAATTCTATTTTAAGTGTAAAATAAATTATTCCTACTAAAATTCGAAAATATTTAATAAAAATTCAATAAAAGATATTCTTATGACAAAACAATTATTCCCTTTAGCCTTAGGTGGTTTAGGAATAGGAACTACTGAATTTGCAATAATGGGATTACTTCCTGATGTTTCAAGTTCACTTGATGTTTCTATTCCAGTAGCTGGTCACCTAATTTCAGCCTATGCCTTTGGTGTAGTAGTTGGAGCACCAATTTTAGTTGCTCTTAGTGCAAAATTTCCACCAAAAAATATTTTAATTATTTTTATGCTTTTATTTACAGTATTTAATTCCTTATCAATTGTTGCACCTGATTTTAATACTTTATTTATTTCAAGATTTTTATCAGGACTTCCCCATGGTGCATTTTTTGGAGTTGCAACAATTGTAGCTTCTCGTTTAGCAAAAAAAGGTAAAGAAGCTCAAGCAATTGCATCTATTTTTACAGGTCTTACCTTGGCCATTTTACTTATGGTTCCTTTAGTTACTTTTATAGGACATCATCTTAATTGGAGATATGCCTTTGGAGTTGTTTCTCTTTTAGGCTTATTAACTATTTTATTTTTATATCTTTGGTTACCTTCAATGAAACCACTTAGAAGTATAAGTTTTAAAGAAGAATTAGAATTTTTTAAAACAATTAAAGCTTGGCATATATTAACTATTGTTGCAATTGGATTTGCAGGATTATTTGCCTGGTTTAGTTATATTGCTCCTCTTTTAATTCATATTGCAGGCTTTGATATTGAAGTGGTATCTTATTTAATGATAGTTGCAGGTGCTGGTATGGTTGTAGGAAATATAGCAGGAGGATATTTAGCAGATAAAAGAGATCCTGTAATTGTTGCTATTTTTTTACTTTTTCTTATGGTAATATCACTACTTTTAGTATTTTTCTTTTCAGAGAGTAAAATCATTTCTGTTATACTTACCTTTGTTTGTAGTGCTTTAGCTTTATCTTTTGGAAGTCCAATAAATATGATTATGTTAAAAAGTGCGAAACATTCTGAAATGTTAGCTGCAGCATTTATACAAGCTGGGTTTAACGTAGCAAATTCATTGGGAGCATTATTGGGAGGTATTCCATTATTATATGGTTTATCTTTTAACTATCCAGCTTTAGTTGGAGCAGGAATGGCACTTTTTGGAGCTATTTTATGTTTAATATTTTATAGAAAATATGAAAGATAAACTCTTTCATATTCTACATTTATTTTATAAAATTTCTTGAACACGACCTACTTGTCCATCTTGAAGTCTAACTTTAATTCCATGGGGATGAGTTGGTGAATTTGTAAGAATATCTTTCACAATACCTTGAGTTAAATTACCACTTCTTTGATCTTGTTTTAAAACAATATTTACTTTTAATCCTTGTTTTATATTAAATCTTTTTTTTGGATCCATTAGATTTCTTCTTCTCTTTTATAAGTTAAAATATCTTTTGCAAAATCTATATGATAAAAGAATATTATTTTATAAATCATTGAAACTTTTGTTTTTTTCTCAACAGAAGTATCTAAAATAGAAAAAGTAAATCCTGTTAATTCTTCTTCTTTTTTTGGACTTACTTTAATAGAAACAGGTTTTAATGTTCTCATCATATTCATAGTTTCTTTATAATCTTTTGGATTTAAGCCATTTAGCATATCTCCATCTCTTTCTTCTTTTCTCATAGCAGAAAATAGTTGTTCTAAACTATCTTTAAATATTTGTTTATTCCAGTTTAATTTTGCTTTTGCAAAGTGAAAAACACAACTTTTATTTAAAAGTGCATGTGGTTTTTCTTTTTTCACTTCTTCAATCATTTGAAGGAATACACTAGTTCCTCCTATACTCATTGCTAATTGTTTTACTTCTTCATGTAATTGATTTTTTCTTTCTAATGTTAATTCATTAAAATTCATATTATTCCTCTTATTTTACTTTTTATTTTAATAGTATAGCTAAATTATCATCTATATGAAGATTTTGAGTTTTTTATATCAACATTATAAAATCCATTGTTTGCTAAAAATATTTTAATTTCTTGATTTATAAATTTGTTTTTAGGGCCTTTAATTATCTCTAAAATTGGAGCTTTATTCTCACAAAAATAATCAAATTTCAATTCAAAATATGGAATAAGATTTCCGCAAACTGCTCTAAACATCATTGGGGATAAATTATTCTTAAATATAAATTGTTTTGTTTTTTCATCCTCTATGATAATTGGATTATGAATTAATCTAACTTCTTGCTCTTCCATAAAAAGTTCATTTTTTGATTTTGCAGATAAATTATTTATATCATTTATTATGTTTTCACAATACTCTTCAAAGTCTTTTGATTCAAAATTTATTTTATCATCCAAGCTTAAAAGTGGTTTTAATATTTTTTCTATTTCAATTTCTTGCTGTTTTTCATCATATAAAACCTCTGAAGTTTTAATTAAATCATTTTGTTCAAAGTAATCTGTATTAAAACCAATTGCAACTCCAAAACCATCATTCGCATAAGCGCGCCATTGGCTTAGTAAATCATCCCCTTGGGAAAATGATGCAATATAAACTGTTGGTTGTTGATTTTCAAATAATTTAATGAAATTATTAAATTTTTCATATGAATTTTTATTTGTATATTCTTTTATTTTTTTCAAAACTTTATCTTTAATCCAATGTATTTCTTTATAATCATTTAGATTGTAAACAGAGCTAAGCCAAATTGCTTTATTTTGAATTATTGCTTTAAATGATTCTACGTTGCAATAGTGATATATAATTTTTCCCATAAAAACTCCTAAAAAAAATATTATACTATAAATTTAGTCATTGAAAATATTAATCCATTTTAGTATTTTTATATATTTATATATAGAAATATATAAAACTATACAATATTATATATTTATAAATATTTTGATATAATTTAAATATATAAAATAATATATTATATAAAAATATATAGAAATAAATCCAAGGAGTCCTAATTGTCATTTGTAGTATATAGTATCAAAGGTGGTGTTGGTAAGACAACTTTATCTGTACAGATTTCACAGATGTTTGATTATACATATGTAACAAACGATTCTCACTCATCAGCACACAATTTGATGCCAGAAGAAAAAGGTTTTTTAGTTTCAAGTGAAGAATATGATGAAATTCCATTTGATGAAAATATCGTTTATGATTTTGGTGGATTTAAAGACACTAGAATAAACAATATTATTAAACAAGCAAATAAAATCATAATACCAACTCTAACATCAATTGTTGATGTTCAAGCAACTATGGCTACATTAAAAGATGTAGCCCAAATAAACAAAAATATCGTAATTGCAATAAATAGAACAAAAAATAACAATAAAGCAATTGAGCTAAAAGAGTACCTTTCAGATGAAATAAAAAAATCATTTCAAGACTTAGATATATCAATAATTTTTGTTAGAGAATCATCTGTCTTAGAAGATAGTTTATTTGATTGTGAATATGTTGAAACAAAAGCAGGAACAAATAGATTTAAAAGACATATATACAGAAATGCAATAGAAGATATGATTATATTAAAAAAAGATTTGGAAAAATAAAATGGGATATGCTGATAAATTAAAAAAAAATAGTTCTAAAATACAAACTAGCGAAAAAGTATTAGAAGAAAGTACGAAAAAAAAACAATTAGGACGACCAAAAAAAGAGCAAAATCAAGTAAGAAATACAGCTATCCCTGTTGCTTTAAATCAAATTGAGAAAGAATGGATAGAAGATCAAGCATTAAAAATGTCAAAGGAAATTGGAACAAAAATCACAACTTCTGCTTGGATGAGAATGACATTATTAAAAGATATGGATAAATAAATTTATTAAAACCTAATTTGTAGTGAGTGTTAGAAATTCTGTGTCAATCTAATTAAATAATATTAAGGATTGACACACTCCAACCCATATTTAAACAATTGCACAAACTTTATTTTTACCACTATTTTTTGCATCATAAAGAGCATCATCAGATCTTTTAATACAATCCTCAATATTTTTATCTGCTAATATATTTACTTGTGAAACACCAAGGCTAACTGTAAAATTTAATTGACCTGAATTAGCTAAGGGAAGAGTCGATCTTTCAATATGAGTTCTTATTTTCTCAGCCATTAATGCTGCTCCTTCTAAATTTGTTTGGGGTAAAAGTATAATGAACTCTTCCCCTCCAAATCTACAAATAATATCACTTTTTCTAATTTGACTAATTAAAATAGAAGCAAGATTTATCAATACAAGGTCACCTATTTTATGACCATAGTTATCATTAATTTGTTTAAAATTATCAACATCAATCATTATTAATGATAAATCAGTTTTATTTCTTTTTACCAATTGAAAATAGTGTTCAGCTGTATTTTCAAAATATCTACGATTGTAAAGTTTTGTCATTGAATCTGTAATAGATAATAGTTGCAATTGTTTTTTTAATTTCATTTGCTTAAAATAAAAAAATAGAATAATTGACAAGATAAAAACAAATCCTCCTATAGTTTTAAAAAGTAAGTTATAATCAGTTTCTTTTACATAGTTTATAGATAGCCATTTATTTAGAATTTGTTGTTCAGACTCTTTATCTATACTATTTACTGCTTTTTCAAAAATATTCAATAAAATAGGATCATCATTTCTAACTCCAATACTAAAATCCCATGTACCGTCAAATTTACCAGAAATTTTAAGTTCACCTGTAAATCTTTTTTGAAAAGCATAGCCTATGCTAGCAAGTGTTCCAATATATCCATATAAGTCACCTTGAACAACTTTTTTAAGTCCATCATCAATATTATCTACTTCAATTATGGTTAAATCAGGATATTGTACTCTTAATATTTCTATAAACGCATATCCTTTTGGTAAACCAAGCTTTTTACCTTTGAGTAAATTAAAATCATTTATAAAAGGAACATCTGTTTTTGTAGCCATCACTATAGGCGCTTTAAAATATGCTGTTGTGAAATCTAGATATTTTTTTCTTTCTGGAGTAGTCATCAAAAATGATAAGATATCGCATTTTCTTTGCTTTGCAAAACTAAGAGATTCTGCCCAGCTTGTAGTTTTTATTAATTTAATATCTAAATTAGTTTTTTCTTTTATTAATTCAAAATAATCAGCTGCCATTCCAATATGTTGAGCATTTTCAATTTTTTCAAAAGGCATCCAATTAGGGTCAACACACATGTTTATAACTTTTTTATTTTTTAAATACTCTTTTTCTATTTGCGTTAAGTAAAATTTATTTGTATCTTGATAAATTAATTCATCAATATTTGTATTATTTTTATATAAACCTAATAAAGTATATATATCAATAAGTCTTTGAATTTTTTCTTTTTGAATAGTTCCAAATGGTATATTCTCATGATATGCTAATTGCTTTAAAGCTCTTGCTTCATAAAGTAATTCACCTTGCGTTTTATTTTGAGAGTTATATTTTTGTAAGATTATATCAACTGTTTCATCAATATGATTAAAAGCATATTCCCATCCTTTTAATGAAGCTATTCTAAAATTTTCCACTAACAAAGGATATTTTTCTAACTCATTTTTAGATGTGAATAATATATCACTATAAAAATCAAAGCCATAATCTTTAGGATCCCAAATATTATATGGAATTGCCTTTTTATCAAGGGTATATGTTTCATTTGTGTAATAATAAGAAGCTAAATCTGTTGTTTTATCAATTAGATGTTCTACTTTAAAGGTAGGTTCTTGAATAATCATATTATCAAAGCTAATACCATTAGCTTGCAGCATGGTTATAAATGCTGCACTTTTACTTGCTTCACTATCAATCATTATTTTTTTATTTTTAAAATCTTGAATAGAATTAATATTAGATGATTTTAAACTAACTAGAACATGAGGAGAAGACTGAAAATTTGCACTTAAAAGTACAATTTTGTTTGTATTTACTTCATCAAGAATTGTACTTGAATAACCTATTGCAAAACTATGCTCATTTTTTATAACACTTTGCGTTAGATTTATTCCATTATGATATTCTAAAATATCTAAATCAATTCCTACATCTTCATAAAAACCTTTTTCTTTTGCCATGAAATAACCTGCAAATTCAAACTGTTGCTTCCAATGAAGTTGTAATGAAACTTTTTCTAAAGTATTATTATCAGCTAATGCTAAAATTGTAAATAAAAATTGAATTAGTATTAATTTTAGAAATGACTTCATTAATCTCCAGCAGTTTAAAATTATCACAAAGTATTTGAAAAATTAAATACTATGAAATAAAATTCATAAGTATTAATTATATAAGGTATAATTTCTTTTATAAGATTGTAACTTATTAAAGCTTTACTTTTTAATAAAAGGCTGTACAAGTAAATGTATTATATTATCATATTAGAAAAAGTAATGTGAACTACCCAACCGCTAAAGACGATTGGGCTTCTTGCTTCAAAGTATCATAGCTAGTTACAATTCCATAGGAAGTTGTAACCCCACTAGAGGATACTCCACAAGCTTTAATTTCGACAGTTCCTGCCGTATTTCTATTATCTATTTGTCCTAATCCATAATTTCTAATATTTATAGAAGCATTTATATCTCTATCAATATTTTGTTTTTCACAATAAGGGCAATCAAATTTTCTAATATTAAGTGGTTTTTTACCTGTATTACTACCACAATTTGAGCATATTTGAGATGATGGAAACCATTTATCTATTTTGAGTATAGTTTTTCCTTTCCACAAACTCTTATATTCTAAATGTCGCATAAACTCACTCCATGCAACATCAGATATTGATTTAGATAACTTTTTATTTTTTACCATACCTTTTATATTCAAAGTTTCAAGACAGATAATATCATATTGATTGGTTATCTCATTTGATATTTTGTGCAG
>CBFHMY010000009.1:0-41763 GCA_965657055.1 uncultured Aliarcobacter sp.
TTACATTTAGCAATTGCTGGAAAATGTGAATATACAATTAGGTTACTATTAGAAATGAGAGCTGATTGTACAATTACAGATACTAAAGGTAGAACAATAATGCATACTTGTATATGGAAAAATACAACTAGATATTTTAAACTTATATATAATTATAATAAAGACATTATGAACGTACCTGATTCATTTGGAATTAGACCTATCAATTATGCTGCATTTATGGGAAAGAAAGATCTTGTTATTCAAATGCTAGATTCAGGGGCTATGGTTAATAATCCAAATAAAAAAGATCCTAAAATACTAGAATATCTCAAAAAATTCCATCAAAATATTATAAATATAACAGATAATATTGATAAAACTGTTGACCAAAATAGTTTACAGCAATTGGCAGATAATATGATTAAAGAGTTTAATATCAAAATATAAAACAAACATATGTATAATTAGTATACATATTTTACAAGTATGATAGTTGTTTTTTTCCTATAATTAGGAAAAAATATACAGGATTTTATATGAGAGAATTTTTCGTTACATATATACAACATCAAGAAGATATAGAATATTTTTTACAAGAAAGTATAAAAAATATTGGAAATTTAAACAATCATAAGAAAAATGATTTTGCACAACTTTATAAAATATTTCCATCTTTAGAACTTGTATATATAGTTAATAAAGAGACTAAAATACAAACTTCATGTAATTATTATAGATACAGAAATGATATAAATGCAAAAGATAAAGATAGATCTCACCTTATATCTAAACTACATTTTAAAGAATCTAATATTGCATTTTCTAAGCCATATATTAGCAGTGCCACAAGAAGTAACTGTGTTACAATAACTGTAAAAGAAGGTGATGAGATATTTTTCTTAGATTTCCAAATTGATATTTTATTACAAAAATTAAATTTAATAGAATTAAATAAACCATTTCATGGAGTTACAAAAGGATTTTATATTCTTGCTGGATTTTCAATGATTGTTTTATCTATAATTACTATTTTGTTTTCTTTATATGATTTTATAATGTATCTTGTTTCTAGTCATGAATTATCTTTAGAAATGATTTTCAAACCAATTATTGCATTGACTTTGAGTATTGCAATATTTGACTTGGCTAAAACCATATTAGAACAAGAGGTATTTTTTAAATCCTATTCAAAAAATTCTAAAGTTGAAACAAAAATATTAACTAAATTTTTAACAACAATTATTATTGCACTTTCTATTGAAGCTTTAATTGTTGTATTTAAAATAGCTTTAAATGATTATGTTCAAATGATTAATGCATTTTATTTAATCGCAGGAATTGCACTAATTTTAATTTCTTTAACTGTCTTTATTCACTATTCAACCAAAAGAACTAGGTAATTCTATTTTAGAATTACCTATAAAGGTATAGTAATTTCAAACATTGCACCAATAAACTCTTTATTTAAATATGTAAATTTTTCATTTGATACTTTTATGCTTCCTTTTATATGCTTAACAATAATCTCTTCAGACATATAAAGTCCTATTCCTGTTCCTTGACTTTGATGTTTTGTTGTAAAATATGGTTCAAAAATTCTATCTATTATCTCTTCTTTTATTCCACCTGCATTATCTTTTATTTTGATAATTAAAGTCTCATTTTCTTTATACAAATCAATAAAAATATATCCTATTGGCATATTTAAATCTTTTTTTAATTCATCTTTTGCATTATTTAAAATATTAATTAACACTTGTAATATTTCATTCTCATAATTAAGAATTTCTATATTTTCAATTTTTTTAATTACATATATATTATTTTCTTTAAACTCTGCACTTATAAGATTTAGTAGTTTATTAATCAAATCTTCTGTATAAAAAATATTTTTTGATTTATTTGGAGAAAAATAATATTGAAAATCATCAATAGTATTTGATAAGTAATTTGATGCATCAATAATATAGTTTAATGATTGATTATGTTCATCATCTTCTAAAATATTTAATTCTTTTTTTAATTTTATTGATGAAGCAGCTGTTGTAATAATAGATAAAGGTTGTCTCCATTGGTGAGCAATATTACCTATCATTTCACCAATTGCTGCCATTTTATTTTGCTGAAATATTATTTTGTTTTTTTCATCATTTCTAAGAACTGCATCATTTACGCTATCTTGTAAAATATTATTAAGCTCTTTTAATCTTTTAGTATAAATATAATAACTCCAAATTGAAATTATTAAACATAAAAAAAGTACAAAAAATAGTAGATATGAAAATGCATGCGTTTTAAATTCAATAATTTCTGATATATTTATTTTATCCATATTTTGAAAAATCAACATATTTGCAAGATTTACTCCATCTTCAATAATTGGAATATTCATTACTAACTTATCATCTTTTATTAAATAGTCTTTTATTCTTAAAAATTCTTCTAAATCTTGTGAATCTAAATATTTCAATAACTCTTTTGAAACTGATAAATTAGCAACATAATGATCTTTTAAAAATATTTTTGAAAAACTATTATCTCTTAATTGATTTGTAAATATTTTATCAACTAAAATTATTGGTTCTAGCATATAGTTGTTTCTTAATTCTCTTGTAATTGAATTAAAATGTGTTATACACTCTAAAATCCCAATAAATTTTTTATCTTTATAAATAGGAACCATAGACTTAAAAGTAATATCATAAATTCCTACACTAATACTATTTTTTACTTTTGGATTTAATAGTAACTCTTGTAAATCTAATCTATAACTTTTTATTTTATCGTTTTTATTATCTGTCCAACTACGATAGATTGAAACTCCTGAACTATCAATAATATGAAACCATACATTTTTAAAGTCCGTATAATTTTTAAGTTTTTCTGATAATTCACTTAAGTCATAATCTAAATTGTTTTCATGAAGAAGTACATCTTTAGCTTTATCATTTTCTGCAAGAGTTAAAGCAATAGACAAGGTAGCATTTTTTTTTGTTTCTATTAAAGAGTTGATTTTATCTTGCAAATTAGAAGTTATATTAGTGTATTTTTGGGATAACAACTCTTTTTCTTTTATTAAAATCCAATTGCTTCCTGCTAAAATAATTACTACACAAATAGAAAGAAGTAAAACAAGATTTTTAATAATATATATATTTTTATTTTCCAAGATATACTCTCTTTTAGTTTTTATATTATGGCATATACTAAGTTAAAATGTTATTTTATTTTTTATGGCTTATTTGTCTATTTTATATACAATTTTTTATAAAGTTTTCATTTTTATACAGTATAATATTTTCTAACTGTAACTTTTTAAGATTTAGAAAAAGGTAATATAAAATGCAAGAATATATAGCAAAAGATGGTATTTCAAAAGAGATATTAAATTCAGCCAAACTTTTACAAGCTGTTGAAGTAAATGCCTTAATATTAGGAGAAAGTGGTGTAGGAAAGAAGTCTTTAGCAAAATATATACTACCAAATTCAGATATTTATGAAGCAAAAGATTTACAAAAAGATATAATTGATGATATTGTAATCCTTCAAAATCGTGCAATTATTATAGATAAAATCAATGAAATCACAAATATTGATGTATTTTTAAAATGGATTGAAGACAATTCTATACGAATTATAGCCATATCAAACACTGAAAACTTAAATCAAAAATTAAAAGATATCTTTTCAATTAATTTGGAAATTCCTCCTTTATGTAAAAGAGAAGAAGATACTAAAGCTTTAGTGACAAAATTTTCACAAGAAGCAAGTTCTATTTTAGATATGACTTTAATCTCACAGTCAAAATTAATTGTAAATATATCAAACAATACCCATAGCTTAAGAAAATCTATTTATTTTTCTTATCTTTTTGAAACAATTGGAGAGCATGAGATTTTAATGTTTTTAGAAAAATATATTAGTGAAAATTTACATGGTGAAAATTCTTATAAAGAGCTGTCTTATATTTTTGAAGTTCCTTTACTAAAAGCATCTACAAAAAAATATAAATCACAAGTACAAGTAGCAAAACATCTTGGATTAAATAGAATTACACTAAGAAAGAAATTAGAAATTTATAAAGAATTATTATGATTGAATTAAACTTACAAGTAGAGGAATTAATCTCTAAAAATGCCACTGATTTCCAGATTTCTAAGGTATTTAAAAATTACTACAAAAATTATTTAGAATCTATTGACACAAGAGTTGAAACAACAGGTGGAAAAGATTTTTTTATAAAACATACAAAACATACTGATAAGTTTTTAATTTTACTCTATAAATATATTTTACGAAAAAACTTTGGTTCTCACCAACCAATGAGCACCTCAATTCCTATTAGCTTAATAGCACTTGGCTCTTATGGACGAGAGCAATTATGTATCTATTCTGATATTGATATTATGATTTTATATGAAAATATAAAAGGATATAACCTAAAAGATATTATGGAAGAGTTTATAACTCTTGCATGGGATTGTGGTCTAAAATTAGGTTCAAGAGTACATGAATTAAAAGAGATAGGTGAAGCTGTAAAAGAAGATATAACAATAAAAAGTTCTATTTTAGAATCAAGATTAATTTATGGTTCAAAAATTTTATGGTTTGGATATGAAAATATCTTAAATAAAATTAGAAAAACAAATCAAAAAGAGTTCATATTAGACAAACTAGAAGAACATAAACAAAGATTATTAAAATACCCGCTAAGAATGGAACCTAATATCAAAGAAGGATATGGAGGAATTAGAGAGTCTAATATGATGTATTGGATGGCAAATATCTTATATGGTGTTACTAATACAAAAGATTTAATAGGAAAACAATTTACAGAAGAAGAATATAAAAAATACAGACAAGCCTTAGAATTTATTTTTCAAGTAAGAAATGCCTTACACAATATTGCAAGAAAAAAACAAGATCAAGTTACTTTTGATATTTTACCTGATTTGAGTTCTAAATTAGGATTTGTAAACAAACCCCGACATACAAAAGATAGACAATGTATGTCAAAATTATTGTCTACTCTTCATATAATTCATAATTTCACAGCTACTATGGTAAAAAAATTCACAAGACAAGTATTATTTGAAGCTTCTAATATTCCTAAACTAAAAAAATTAAGATACAAAAAAAATCTTTATATAATTGATAATAAACTATTTTGTTCATTTAATACTAAACCACAAACCTTAAATAATTTGATAAAAGAATTAATAGATATTCCTTCAAATGTTAAAGAGTTTGATAGGTCTTACACTTATTATGTAAGTCGTGTAAAACTTCCTAAAATTCAAGGAAAAGAATTAAAGAAAAATGTAAAAACTTTATTGATGAGACCAAATTTACATCCAATTATAAAATTAATTTATAATGCTGGATTATTTCAAACAATTCTTCCAAGTACAAAAAAGATTATTGATCAGCCTCAGTTTGATGGATACCATAAACATCCTGTTGATATTCATTCAATTAATGCCCTTAAATTTTCTGAAAAGATTAAAAGAGAAGAGATAAAAACTATTTATGATGAACTAACAAATGATCAAAAATTAATTGTAAAATTAGTATCGTTTTTCCATGATATTGGAAAAGGTCGAACAGAAGATCATCATATTGTTGGTGAAAAACTTTTCAAAAGTATGCTTAAATCTTTTTATTTTGATGAAGAAATTATAAAAGTTGGTGCAAGACTAGTTAGATATCATAATATGATGTCATATATAGCAACAAGGGAAGATATATATTCAGAAAAAACTATTTTAAACTTTACCGGTCTTATAAAAACAAAAGAATCTCTTAAAATGCTTTATGTTATTACATATGCAGATATCTCCGCTGTTGGAGAAAATATTTTTAATAGTTCTACTTCATCATTATTAAGACAACTTTACACTCAAACTTTACCTGCGTTTGAAAATAAAGATTTATTAAAAGAAAGCACGAGAAGAATTGCAAAACAAAATACAATAAAAAACTTAGATAGATACAAAAAACTACCTCATATGTTACAAAAAAAGATTATGTACATAGCTTCAAATCAGATTTTTTTACGATTAAAAGCAGAGGATATTTTAGATATTGCGGTTAAAGCAAAAGATATTGATACATATATTTATAAAATAACAAATGATTCACAACTAACAATTCGGATTATTAGACAATCCCCACTAAACCTTGGTTATTTGCTTGGTAAACTGGAATTCTTGAATATAGCATCAATGAATATCTTTAAACTATATGATAATAAAAAAGCTTTTGAAATATCTTTTTCAGAAAAAATAGACAAAGAAGATATTTATTTTATAGAAGAAATAATAAAAGACTCTTTTGATATGACTAAAACAACTAATTTAATTACACCTATTATTAAAAAAGAGAATATAAAAATTGATACAAATCATACAACTTACTTAGCTTCAATGCATATAGTTGCAAAAGATCAAAAAGGTTTATTTGCTTATATTGCTAAAATTTTTGATGATTTTAATGTGGAAATTGAAAGTGCAAAACTTCACACGTCAAGAGGTTATGCAAAAGATTTAATCCTAATTGAAAAAAATGGATGTTTCTGTGCTAGACAAGATGATATAGTTGAGCTTATGTGTATTGGAAATAAAACAGAGTAATCTCTGTTTTATTAAGCGCCTCTACCTAAACAAAATCCTCCACCAAAACTACTTTTTTCTCCAAGTCCAACACCTAATGATAAGAATGCTAACTTTTGAGATAAGTCATCTTTTTTTGGAACAATTTTGAATTTATTCCCTATTAATCTAACTAATTTTTCTTTTTGATTTCTAATTGTTTTAAAATAGATTGATTGTGGTTTTACATTCTTAATTTCAATTTCATCTATAAAATTATTTGAAACTTCAATATCTTCAGGATAAAATAGTTTTAATTTTTTCTCTAAATTTTTTTGAAGTTGATTTTGCAGTATTTCTATATCCCCATTATAATCCAAAGACCAATAAAGTTGTCTTCCTGTATCATCTTTTTTTTGAGATACAATTACAGGTGTTGCACTGTAAAGTTCTTTTATAAAAAATTGATCTATCTCTTTTTTTACAGCCGATAAAACTATTAAAAAACTATTATACATATTTTGCATAAGAGCTTTTTCTAATTCATCTATAAACTCTTCATCTATACTTCTTACAACAAATTCATAAACATTATTTTGTTTATAAATCTTGTCAATTTCTGTTGGATAAAAATTTCCAAAACAATAATTTTTTATTGAAGTATCTTTATTTTTGTAAATTTCATTTTGATATATAGAGTAATTTAAATATTTTGATAATACATCAAAACTATTTTTTAACTCTATATTTGTTTTTAAATATGCTTTGCATTTAAGTTCAAATATTTTCATTTGTTATCCCTAATCTAATAATCTTTTCTGCTTTTCCTAGATTATAAAAATTGTATCTAACAAATGACTCTCAAATGACTCTTTTTTTAAACTTAAAATATTAACATACTTAAGTTAGAAGTTTTGCTTTTGCGAAATCTTTCTTACCACTACCTAATTTTGGTATTTCTTCAACGATTTTAATATTACTTGGAATCATTAGTTTATTTTCAAAAGAATTTAGAATTTTGTCTTTTAGTTGTGAAATATAGCCTTCATTTACATGGGAAATTAATAGAATTATCTTCTCACCTTTTTTGTCATCTTCACTTGTAGTAATAATAAAATCAACTAAATTATTATCTTCCAAATCAATTAATTTTGAAATTTTATCTTCAATAATTCCAAGACTTATCATCTCTCCACCAAGTTTTGCAAATCTTGAATATCTATCCACAATTGTTAGAAATCCATCTTCATCAATTTTTCCCTTATCTCCTGTAATATAATAGGTTTTTGAATTAATTATTTTTAGAACTTTTGATGTTTTTTCCTCATCATTTAAATAACCTTTCATAACTTGAATTCCTGATATTAGTATCATTCCTTCTTCATTTATTTTCAATTCTTTAAATGTTTCGGGATCTACAATTTTTATTGTAGTTCCTGGAATTGCCATACCAACAGTTCCTTTTTTATGACCTACTTGAACAGTATAATCAGGAGCAATAACATCAGGAAGATTACAAGTGGCAACGGGTGAAGTTTCAGTTGTTCCAAATCCTTCTAAAATATCTTTTCCAAATCTTTTCTTAAACTCTAATCTTACATCTTCTCTTAGTTTCTCAGCACCTGAAATAGTTAATTTTAAACTCTCAAACATTAAAGGATGAATTTTTTGATTTTTAGTATAAAGTCTATAAAAAGTAGATGTTCCAAACATAATTGTTGCTTTATATTTTGAAACCAATTTTGCAATTGCTAAGCCATCTGTAGGGTCAGGATGAGCTATACATTTAATTCCTTCAATTAAAGGTAGATATGTAGTAACAACTATTCCAAATGCGTGAAATAATGGCAAGGTTCCTAATATAATATCATCATCATTAACATTTATGATATTTGCTATTTGTTGTGCATTTCCTAAAATATTATCTCCTGTTAATTCCACTCCTTTTGGTTTACCTTCACTTCCAGAAGAGAATAAAATTAATACAGTATCATTTTTATTAGTTTTTGTTAAATGAAAAAGTTTTAAGAAAAAAGCAGGTAAAAATTTAACACTTAAAAATGTAATTAAACTTTTTCTTTTTGAAATCTTTTCTTTTAAATCTTCAAGATAAATAATCTCAACAAGATCAAAAAACTCTTTTATATTTATTCCTTTTAATTCAAGTTTTTCTACAAATTTTCTTGAAGTAATTACAGATTTTATTTGAGCTGCGTAAATTGATTGTTTTATTGATTCTATTTCACTTGTATAGTTTAAATTTACAGCAGTTTTTCCCATAAGTAAAATAGAATAATTAATAAAAGCTCCAGCAGCAGTTGAAGGCAATAATAAACCTACATTTTGAGTATTTAACTCTTTTTTGAACAAATCTTTAAATAAGATTGAAGCTGTTAAAAACTTATCTGCACTTAATTCTAAACCTGTTGAATCTGCAAAAATTAAGTCACTTGAAACTTCTTGTAATCTATCAAAAATCGTTTCATTTAAAGGTTTTAAATTTCTAATATGTTCTTGCCAAGAGATTGTTGATAACTTTATAATTTCTTGTTTTATACTAACTGTATTTGCTTTTTCTTTTTTCATTAATTTTGAAAAAGATATTGTAACACTAGAGGTTTTTTTAGATTTTTTGAACTTTTTATTAGCTCGGCTAAACATAGATTCCCAAAGTCCTCTAATATAAAAAGGAATTACTTTTATATCACTTGATGTAAGTTCCAATATCTTTTCAAAACCTCTTTTAAATTCACCCAAATGTCCATTTCTTGTTATATTTCCTTCTGGAAAAAGAACAACAATATGACCAGCATCTAGCTCTTTTGCTATTGTTTGAATTGTAGTTTTACTAGAGGCATTTGAAATTGGAATTGCATTATACATTTTGAAAAGCCATTTTATGTACCATTTACTATAAATAGTTTTATCCATAACAAATTTTACTTCTCGTGGAATTGCCATTAAAACAATAGCCCAATCTATCCATGAAACATGATTACCTAATAATAATACTCCTCCTGATGCAGGAATATTTTTCACTCCATTTACTTCAAGTTTATATTTTAATCCTACAATTATTTTTAAAAATAGTAAAAGTAAAGATTGTGGAAGTTTAATTACAGTAAAAATTGTACCAATAACTGTAATCATCAAAATCAAATAAACTGTGTTTAAAGGATCAAAGTCATAATAAGAAACAATAGTAGTCATACTTAACATCAAAAACATCAATAAAGAGTTGTACCAATTATTTCCAGCAAGTATTGTTCCTAAAACTCTTTTTTTAGCATTAAATTGAATTAAGGCATTTAAAGGAACAACAAACATTCCTCCAAAAACTCCAAATAATAAAAATGTAATTCCTAATAACAAAGGAGTTTGAACAACCGTTGAAATATAAAGCATTAAAGACATACCAAAAGCAGCAAGGGGAATTGTTCCCACTTCAATATAGTGTTTAGATAATCTTGAATATATTACAGAACCAATGGCAATTCCAAATCCTGATGCTCCAATGACTCCATTTATTATAAATACATCTGTAATATTTAAATACATTTTTGCAAAAGATGGGAACACAGCCATAGTAGCTTGTGAAATTCCCCAAAATATAGATAATCCAATAACAGATAAAAAGATAATATCATTAGATGAAATGATTTTTAGATTTTTTGATAATAGTTTTCCTTTAAATAAATCTTGTTTATTTAAAGATAAAGTATCATTTTTCACATAGGAAATATTTATTTTTCTTAAAAATAAAATTGAAATCACCATTTCTAAAAAAGCAACTGGTAAAATATAATAGGTCAATGGTAAAATAGCATTTAATAATTCTTCTTTACTTGTTAATAATTGAAGATTATTAGCATTATAAAAATTCTCAAATATAAAAGAAGCAATTGCAATAGAGAATAAAATTGCAATAATAGAAATAGATTGTAAAGCTGCATTTCCACGAGAAAGGTTCTTCTTCCCATAAATATCAAGTATTAATCCAAATTTTGCAGGTGAATAAATAGCACTTTGAATTGCCAATAAAAATAAAGAAAACATTGCAAAATAAAAGTTTTCACTCATATATGAAATTATCATTAAAACAGATAATACAAAAGAAGAAACAGCACCATAAACAATAATATTTTTCTTATTATATTTATCAGATAAATATCCACTTACTGTAAATAAAAGTAAAAAAGGAATAATTATCAATGCATTTATAAGAGAAATCCAAATAACTTGTACACTTCCATCAAATACTTTAAAAGCAATATTTTGTAGTAAAACTTTGTGTGCAACATCAACTACTGCATTACAAAAAACAACAAATAAAAACGCTAGTTTTATAATTACCAAACTATTTATTTTCCCCATTAGCCTACCTTTTTAATCTCTAACATATGTGCGTACTAAAGCCATAGTTTAAACTATATTAATATCAATGTCAATAGGATATAAGAGTTTTTTGCTATAATAAAAATCTAACATAATAAAAAACAATCAAAAAATATAAGGAATTTTATGTATCAAACCATAAAAAAAGAGTGGTTTTCAAATATTCGTGGTGACATTTTATCAGGTTTAGTAGTTGCACTTGCTCTAATACCTGAGGCAATTGCATTTTCAATTATTGCAGGAGTTGATCCAAAAGTTGGTCTTTATGCTTCATTTTGTATAGCTGTAGTTATTGCTTTTGTTGGTGGGCGTCCTGGAATGATAAGTGCAGCTACAGGAGCCATGGCTCTTGTAATGGTTACACTTGTAAAAGATTATGGTCTTCAATATTTATTAGCAGCTACTCTTTTAACAGGAGTATTGCAAATAATAATGGCATATATTGGGGTTGCTAGACTTATGAGTTTTGTAGCTCGTGCTGTTGTTGTAGGATTTGTAAATGCCTTGGCTATTTTAATTTTTATGGCTCAATTACCTGAACTTACAAATGTAACATGGCATGTTTATGCACTTACAATTGCAGGACTTGGTATCATATATCTATTTCCCTATGTTCCAAAAATTGGAAAAATTCTTCCATCTCCACTTGTAACTATTGTAGCATTAACTATTTTTGTATATTTTACAGGAGTTGATGTGAGAAATGTTGGTGATATGGGAGCTTTACCTGATACTTTACCAATATTTTTATTACCTGATATTCCTTTTAATTTTGAAACCTTACAAATAATATTCCCATATTCAATTGCCCTAGCAGTAGTTGGTTTACTAGAATCTTTTATGACTACAACTATTGTTGATGAATTAACAGATACAAAAGGTGATAAAACAAAGGAAGCAAGAGGTCAAGGTATTGCAAATATTGCTTCAGGATTTTTAGGAGGAATGGCTGGTTGTGCTATGATTGGACAATCAATTATTAATGTAAAATCAGGTGGACGTGGACGTCTTTCTACTTTTATTGCAGGATTTTTCCTTTTAATAATGGTTGTATTTTTAAGTGATATTATTTCTATTATTCCAATGGCTGCATTAGTTGCTGTTATGATTATGGTTTCAATTGGAACATTTGATTGGGGTTCAATTAAAAGATTAAAAACACTTCCACTTTCAACTAATATTGTAATGCTTTCAACTGTTACAGTTACAGTTTATACTCATAACTTAGCCCTTGGAGTAATAACAGGTGTACTATTTGCTTCACTATTTTTTGCAAATAAAATTTCACACTTTATGTACTGTAATATTTCATATAATGAAGAGAAAAATATTAAAACTTATGAATTTGTTGGGCAAGTATTTTTTAATAGTGCAGATAAATTTTATGAAACAATTAATTTTAAAGAAGTTTTAGATAAAGTTATTATTGATATTAGTCGTGCACACTTTTGGGATATTTCAGCTGTTTATGCATTAGATAAAGCTGTTATTAAATTAAGACGTGAAGGTGCAGATGTGGAAGTTATAGGTCAAAGTGAAGCTAGCAAAACTATTATTGATAGATTTGGAATTCATGATAAACCAGAAGAGATTGAAAAAGTAATGGGAGGACATTAAAATGAGTTGTGTATTATGTTGCGTTGATGGGAAAAATTACTCGCAAAGTGCTTGTGATTATGCAGTTATGATTTCAAATAATATGAAACTTCCATTAAAAATTTTAAATGTTGTTGAACACTCTTCAAAATCTGATAAATTAGATTTATCAGGAAATATTAAACTTGGTGAAAAAGATGATATTTTAGAAAAATTAACAAATGAAGAGTCAATTAAAAGTAAGCAAATAATAAAAGAAGGAAAAGATCTTTTACTTTCATTAAAAGAAAAAGCTTTGATTACTTGTGAACAAGATATTATTCTTATGCAAGCACATGGAGATGTACTTGATAATATTTTAGAATTACAAAATGAAATAACTATTTTAATAATTGGAATAAAAAGCCATGATAAAAATAAAATAGGTGAAAACGTAAAAGATATAATAAGAGAATTAAATAAGCCAATATTACTTGTAAATAGTGAATTTAAAACTCCTAAAAAAATTCTAATTGCCTATAATGGCTCAGAAGAATCAAAAAAGATTTTAGAAACTACAGCAAAGAATCCTATTTTTAAAGATGTAAGTAGAGATATTGTAAATATAAATGACGATAAAATGTTCTCGGAAAAAATTTTAGAAGAAGCAAAAAAGATATATGTAAAACAAGAAATTGATGTTAATACATCAGTTTTAAGTGGTGATGCAAAAAGTGAAATATTAAATTATATTGAGCAAAATGATTGTGATATTTTAGCAATGGGTGCTTTTGGTCATTCAAGAATAAAAGAGTTTATTTTTGGAAGTTTTACAAGTGAAATAATATCACAATCAAAAAAACCTATTTTATTTTGTAGATAGAAAAGATTTAATCTTTTCTATTTGAAAATCTAATAAAATTTTTTTCTATATACATATTTTCAAATGCAAACTCTTTTTTTATCCACTCAAAAGTTTTTTCTTGAAAAATAAAAACATGGGTTAAATCATTTTTATACCACCATTTTGAAAAATCAATATTAGTATTATAAATTCCTGTCATTAAATATAAAGTTCCATCATCTTTTAGTAATTTCTTAAGTAGTTCAAACTCTTTTTTAGGATTATAAAAATGCTCAATTACTTCACAACAAGCAATATAATCATATTTTTGCTCTAAAAGTTTTTTGTCATCGTAAAAATATGGGTCATATTCAGATATTTTATATTCTTCTTTTCTTAAAACTTTCACAATTGGAGAATCTTTCCCACAACCAAAATCAAGTCCAAAATGCTCTTTTTTGTACTCTTTTAAAATACTTGATGTAATTGGTAATACAAAGTTTTGATAACCTAAATCATCTGCATCATTTGTATGACTTTCATATCTTTGTTTTTCTTTTTCATTGTTAAGTAGTTTTTCTTTTGCTCTAAATATTCCACCACAACAAGAACAAAGATAAAATTCATCTTTAAAAAAAACTTTTGATGAATTTCCACAAAGGGGACAAGTTGGCATATTTTCTCCTATTTTTTATAAAAAATATTTTATCATAATAAGTCATATAGCTACTTTTAGCTAAGATTCCAAGAAAAAAGGATTAAAATGGAAATAGAATTATTCATAAGCTTTCTTAGCTTCTTTTTTACAGCACTTGTATTAGTTATAGTTTTTCTTTATTTATATGCAATTGTTACACCATATGATGACTACAAACTTATTTTTGAAGATAATAACATAGCAGCAGCTCTTGGTTTTGGTGGAGCTATTATTGGAGTTTCAATTCCGCTTTATAGTGCTTTAGTTAACTCTGTATCTTATAGTGATTTTGCTATTTGGGGAGTAGTTGCAATATTAATTCAATTAATTTTTGCATTTGTTGTTACAAGATTAAATGGTAAATATTCATTTAAAACAAAAATTTCTGATGGATCTATAGCTGTAGGAATTTTAATGGCATTTTTATCAATTTCAATTGGATTATTAAATGCTGGATCAATGAGTTATTAAAACTCATTGATTTAACTATTTTAAATACTCTAAAATCTCTTCAACGCTTAGTAACTTCCCACTACTTTTTACTTTTCCATCAACAACTAAAGCTGGTGTACTCATAACTCCATAGTTCATAATTTCAACAATATCTTCTACTTTTTTAAGCTCGTGAAAACCACCAATTTTTGCTAAGGCTTGTTTTGCATTCTCTTCCAAAGTTTTGCACTTTGTACATCCTGTTCCTAAAATTTCTATTTTCATTTGTTCTCCTATTTTTGATTTCCAATTAATATAATGCTTGCACCTAAAATACAAACCCCTGAACCTATTAAATCCCATTTATTAAAGCTTTGTTTTTCAACAAAATATAACCAAAATAGTGAGGAAAGGATATAAATTCCACCGTAAATTGCGTATGCACGACCTGCAAATTCTAAATTAACTTTTGTTAATAAATATGCAAAAATCACTAATGATATTACTCCAACAAAAAGCCATAAGCTATTGTGTTGAAGTTTGAAAAACATCCAAAAACTATAACAACCTAAAATTTCAAAAAATGCAGCTGCTATATATATGAAAAATTCTAATATCAATTTACTATCCTAAAATAATATTGAATAAATATCCAACAAAAAGTATACCAAATCCAACTATTCCAAAGAAAATTGAAATTAGTTTTATAGATAATACTCTTTTTAAAATCATAGCTTCAGGAAGACTAAGAGCAACAACAGCCATCATAAATGATAAAGCAGTTCCTAAAAGCATTCCTTTACTTGTTAAAACCTCAATAAGTGGTAAAATTCCTGCAGCATTTGAATACATAGGAATTCCCATAACAACAGCAAGAATAGGAGCATACCAAACATCTCCACCCGCATATGAACTAATAAAATCAGTTGGAACATATCCATGAATAAATGCTCCAATACCAACTCCTGCTATTACATATAAATAAATCTTTTTAAATATATCAATAGTATAGTCCCATGATTCTTTTAATCTTTTTGAAAACTCTACTTTTTCTTCTTCATAAGAAAAATCCATAGCTTTAACTTCAATTAAAACCTCTTTTTCAAGATTCATGGCGCCTATTATAAGACCTGCAATAATTGCAATTAATAATCCCACACAAACATACAATAAAGCTATTTTCCAACCAAAGAGTGAAAACAACATAGCAATAACAACAGCATCGCTAAGAGGTGCTGAAATCAAATATGAAAAGGTAACTCCCAAAGGAATTCTAGCTTGTAAAAAACCTAAAAATAAAGGTATGGCACTACATGAACAAAAAGGAGTTAATACTCCAAAAACGGCTGCTAATACATGCCCTACAAGCTTATTTTTGCCACTTATATAATCCCTTGCTTTTTCTATTGGAAAATAACTTCGTAATACTGTAACTAAATAAATAATAGTAATTAAAAGTATAAATATTTTTATGGTATCAAATACAAAAAACTCTAAAGCATCACCTAAGTGCGTACCTTTTACTAAACCTAAGAGGTCAAAAACAAATAAAGCACTTAAACTAGCAAGCCAATCAAACATCTATTTCAAAGCCTCAATAACTTTTGGAAGCAATACAGATTCAATCTCTTTGTATGTTTGCTCAAACGCTTCAAAACCTTTTCCATCTGGGTCTTCAAAGCCTACATGAATAACTTTTACAGCTTTTGGAAAGGATGGGCAAGTTTCATCTGCATGAGAACAAACAGTTACCACTAAATCATACTCATTATCTATTACTTTATCAATAGTTTTTGAGTGGTATTCATTTTTCCAAATACCTTTTTCTTCTAAAAGTTTTTTAGCATTTGGATTAACTCTTCCACTTGCTCGAACACCTGAACTATCTGAACTTATTCCATCTAATTTTGCATTTATTAATGCTTCTGCGATTATACTTCTACAAGAATTTCCTGTACATAAAATCAATACTTTTTTATCATTGTTCATTTTGTTTCCTTATTTTAAATTTTAAAGTGCCAATAAAACTATCAATAACACAGGTGGTGTTATGATAAAACCAAACTTACTATATTGTGCAAAAGATATTTTCACACCTTTTTTAGCTAAAACATGAAGCCACAATAAAGTTGCTAGAGAGCCAAATGGCGTCATTTTAGGTCCTAAATTACATCCAATAATATTTGCATATGCTAAAGCTTGATTTGGAATATCATGAAGTGCAATATCCATAATCATTACCGTTGGCATATTATTCATAATTGCACTTAAGAATGCTGCTATAAATCCAGTTCCAATAATTGCAATTGTATCACCTCTTAGGCTTAAGTCTTTTAGAACAATACTTAAATAATCAGTAAGTCCTGCATTTTTAAGACCATATACAACAATATAAAGTCCAATACTAAACCAAACAACTTGCCAAGGTGCATCTTTTATAATCTGTTTTGCTTCTACTGTTTTAGATAGTGTTGCAATTATTAAAAATATAATAGCTCCACCTAAAGCAAAAATAGAAATAGGTAAATCATAAGCATCACCTATAAAATATCCTATTAATAAAAGTGATAGAAATATCCATGAAAAGTAAAATAGTTTCATATTTTTAATTACACTTTTTGGCTCTTTTAATAAAGAAATATCAACTGTTTTTGGAATATCTTTTCGTAAAAGTAACCATAAAAAGAAAATTGACGCAAGCACACTTACAATAAATGGAATAATCATACTTGAAAAATATTCCACAAAACCAATATTAAAATAATTAGCAGTAACTATATTTGTAAGATTTGAAAATACAAAAGGCAAAGATGCACTATCACTAATAAATCCACCTGCAAGTAAAAATGCAACTATTGTTTTTATGTTTAACTGCAAAATTCTCATTTTTGCAAGTAATATTGGAGTTAAAATAAGTGCCGCTCCATCATTTGCAAAAAGTGCTGAAACAAAAGCTCCTAATAAAATAGAATAGATAAACATCTTCATACCATTTCCATTTGAGAATTTTGCCATTTTCAGTGCTGCCCATTCAAAAAAACCAATCTCATCTAAAACCATAGATAAAATGATAATTCCAATAAAAGCTAAAGTTGCATCCCAAACTATATTTGTTACACTTAATACATCATCAAAACTAACAACGCCCAAAGCTAAAGCAACAATTGCTCCAATAACAGCACTTGTTCCTATTTGTAGATTTTTAGGTTGCCATATTACAAAAATAAGAGTGATAATAAAAATTGAACTTGCAAGTATCATAGGTCTGAATCTTTTATCTCTTCATTTGTTGCTTTTAATTCATAAATAAAAGTATCAACATCAAGTTCATCATATCTTTCAACTGTAACTTCTTTACGCTCAAACTCAAGCCCTTCAAACTCATCTAAGTTATCCCAGTGATTTATTAAATTATCTGAATAAAATAAAAATCCATGAACTGTATCGCCATTGGGGTCTAGTTTAATTCCAGGATAACCCATACTAGCACTCCAACCTGCATCTTTTAAATAACCTCTGACAGTTGCTGGAACAAATTTCCCTACAATATTTTCTAATACATGCCCATTTGGACAATTTGGCATTAAAGTTCCATATACAAAAAGTGTTTCTTTCAATTGTTTTCCTTTGTTTCGCAAGCTTTTTTAAGCATTGGTAATTCTATATTTAAAGTCATAATTTCTTTTATACAAGAGTTCCTAAACTCATCAAGTGGAAAACGAACACTATAATAAGCCCATCTTCCTTCACGTTCAAGTTTTAAAAACCCTGCTTCTTTTAAAATTTTTAGATGTCTTGAAAGTCTTGATTGAATCATATCAAATGAATTTTCCAAATCACAAACGCAACATTTTCCATTTTGATTCATAAATTTAAGTAGTTTTATTCTTGTTTCATCATTTAAGGCGCTAGCTGTTTTTAAAAATATATCCATATTAGTTCCTTCTATTTTTAGAACTATAGCATATTTGCATTAATATATCAAGATATCTTGATATATTAATGCAAATTATTGATAATCACTTAAAAAAAGTGATTATCATAGGAAGAAAAACAGCTGTAAATATTCCACTAAGTCCCATGGCAAGTGCTGAAAAAGCAGCTGCTTTTTCGCTTATTTCAATAGCACGTGCTGTTCCAATACCATGGGAAACTAAACCAAGTGCAAAACCCTTTGAAGTATCATGTTTTATTTTTAAAAACTTAAAAACTATTGTTCCAAATAAAGCTCCAATAATTCCTGTAATTATTACAAATCCAACAGCTAAAGATGGAATTGCACCTATTTGCTGTGAAGTGATAATAGCAATTGGTGCAGTAATTGATTTTGTTGTCATTGATAAAATTGTTGGAAGTTCTGCTCCAAAAATCCAAAGTAATGTTACTGCAATTACAATTGAAAAAACACCTGCAATAAAAAGTGTAAGAACTATTGGTAAAAAAAGTGATTTTATATATTTCAAATTTTTATATAAAGGCAAGGCTAAAGCAACAGTAGCTGGGCCTAAAAAGAAATGAATAATTTCTACACTTTTAAAATACTCTTCAAAAGAGGTATTTGTATATATTATTAAACTTAAAAGTATCACATAGGCTATGATTATTGGTTGTAATAAAGTATGTTTATTAAACTTTTCATATATAATAATTCCAAGTTTAAAAGCAGCTAGTGTTACAATTAACCAAGTAAGTGGTGTTGAGTGAATATAGTTTATTAATGCATCATAATTCATTTTTTTCGCCTTTAATAGTTAAATAATCCATAAATTTTGCACTAAAGGCTAAGGCAAGTAAAGTTCCTACAATTAAAGCAATTACAATTGCCCAAAACTCTTTTGTAATAATATCAATTTGAGTGATTATTCCCATGGCTGCAGGAATAAAAAGAAGTGGTAAATATCTTAAATGTAATGCAACTGCATTATCAAGGCTAATAAAACTTCCTTTTCTAATTAATAAAAATAACAATAATAAAACCATCCCAATAACAGGACCTGGTACTAAAAGTTCAAAGAACTTAGTAATACACTCCCCTAAAAATTGGAAAAATAATAAAACAATAATACCTTTTAACATTTAAATCCTTTTAATAATTGGTACTATACTAAAATTTATCTTTGGATAAGAAATCAACTCTTTAAAATAATTGTTATATAATTAGGTATATAACACAAGGTTTTTTATGTATAGATTATTTATTAGTTTAATATTTTGCATAGTGTTTGTTCAAAATTTATTATCTTCTGACATAGAAGTAATTAGTAATAATACAAAACAAAATATTGATAATTTATCTTCTCAATTAAAGTACTTAATACAAAATAATAAAGAAAATAAAAAAGAGATAAATGATATTTTAAATCTTTATTATCAACATCACGAAAGAATAATAGCTTTTGAAATAATTTATGAAAATGCATCTATATACAGTTCATATAAAGAGGATTCAACTGTAATTATAAATGAAAATGAAGAATTGCCAGTTGAAATAAAAGATAATTCAGATTTTTATGAAAAAGATATTTTAGATAAAAACAACAATTATATTGGAAAGCTAATAGTCTATTTCAAAAAAGAGATAGATTTCACCCAAGAGGAATTAGATTATTTAAAAAATAATAAAATTTTAAAAATACAAAATGATTCTGATTTAATTCCTTATAATTTCAATGAAAATGGCATTGCAAAAGGTTATTCAATTGATTATGTAAATTTAATTGCAAATAAATTAGCAATTCAAATAGAGTATGTAAACACTTCTTGGGATAATGCTTTAAATATGCTCGATAATAAACAGTTAGACTTTATAGCTAATGTTTTAAAATCAGAAGAAAGGCAAGAGAGATTTTTATTCTCAGATATACCCTATAGAGTATTAACACCTGCAATGGTTTCAAGAATTGGAGAGAAAGAATATAATTCATTTAAAGAACTAAATGGTAAAACAATGGCCTTAGTAAAAGGTTTTCATAGTTATGATCGAGTAAAAAAAGATTTTCCTGATATTAATATCTATCCTACTAATAATGCATTAGAAATATTAACAGCAGTTTCTACGAAAAAAGCAGATGCAACATATGGAATAAAAGATATATTAGAATATAGTATAAATAAAAATCTAATTACTAATCTAAAAATCACTCCAAATGTTGATGATGAAAGCTTTGGTTTTTATTTTGCTTATAATAAAGAAAACACAGTTTTAAAATCTATTATTGAAAAAGCAGAAAAATTAATCTCAAAAAATGAGATAGAAAATCTTAATAATAAGTGGTTTAAAAAACTTATAGAAGTAGAAAACAGCAGCAAAAATTATCTTTTTACCCCTGAAGAAATAGTATATTTAGAAAATAAAAGAACTATCACTATGTGTGTTGACCCAGATTTCTTACCCTATGAACAAATAACAAAAGAAGGAAGATACATTGGTATTATTGCAGATATTATGGATCAAATAAGTACTAATTCTAATATAAAATTCCAATTAAATATTACAAAATCTTTTAGTGAATCATTTCAGTTGGTTAAAGATAAAAGATGTGACATCATACCATTTGCAGTTCAAACAATAAGTAGAAATGAATTTTTTAACTTTACCCAATCTTATTTAAAATTTTCTACAGTAATCACTACTAGAAATGATGTACTTTTTGTTAATTCAATTAAAGAAATTGCTGATAAGAAAATTGCTTTAGTAAAAAACTATGCACTTGTGGAAATGATAAAACATATTTCACCAAATATTTCTATTATTGAAGTTAAGGATGTAAAAGAAGGGCTTGAAAAGGTAACAAGTGGCGAAGCATATGCATTTATTGGCTCAATGCCTACAATTGCATATAGTAAACAAAAATATAATTTCCATGATATTATTATTAATGGAAAAATTGATAATGATTTATTAGCAAGAATTGCATTAAGAAATGATGAAAAGATTTTACAAACTATTTTAAATAAAGCAATAAATTCTTTAAAAACAGAAGATACTGAAAGAATTACGAATAAATGGATAACAATTATAAAAGATAAACAGTTTGATACAAAATTTCTTATTCAAGTAGTTATCGTAATCATTATAATTTTTGTTTTAATACTTACAGCTTTAATATACGGCTCAAATATAAAATTATCAGCATTAAACAAAGAACTAGAGAAATTATCTCAAACAGATAAATTAACTTCACTTTATAATAGAGCGAAATTAGATTCCATTTTAGAAAAAGAGATAAGATACAAAAATAGATATGAAACCTCATTATCATTGGTTATTGCAGATATTGATTTCTTTAAAAATATAAATGATACATATGGACATGTTGTTGGAGATATTATATTAAAAGAGTTTGCAGATATTTTATCAAAGAACATTAGAGAAACTGATTACGTGGGAAGATGGGGTGGAGAAGAGTTTCTCCTAATATTCCCTCATACTAAAGATTCAGATGCACATATAATCACTGAAAATCTAAGAAAGATTATTGAAAAAAATGATTTTTATAATAATATTAAATTAACTGCTAGTTTTGGTATAAATGAATGTAATGATGGAAATCCTACTAAATGTGTTTCAAAAGCTGATAAAGCACTTTATGAAGCTAAAAACTCAAATAGAAATTGTGTTAAAATTTTCAATTCAAATGAAAAGTTATAGCTTAGTTTTCTAAGCTATAACTTTAAGCTAAAGGATCTTCACCTGTTTCCCAGTCTGATAAGTATTTTTCCGCTAAATGAAAATCCTCCCCCTTATGCTCAGTGAAAGTTATATATTGATTTTTTTCATTTATTCCTAAATTCTCTTTTACTATTTGCATATAAGAAAGGGCTAGTTCTCTTCTTTTTGCAATGGTTCTACCAACTCTGATATCCAAGTTCATTAAACAAATATCATCGGTAATTCCAGCTCTTCCAATAGTTAAACTATACTTATCATACTCACGAATGGATATAGCTATATGATCAGTTCCTGTATCCATAATATGTGCAAAGGCATTTCTAATTTCATTTACAAACTCTTCTTTTGAATCATCTGATACTTTTTTATTTATTTCAAACTGTAAGTGTGGCATTTTTTATCCTTTTATTTTTTGAATAATTGATAAATTGAAGAAAAATCTTCTTCACCTTTTCCCATCATTTTCATTTTAGAGTACAACTCTTTTGGAACAGCCGCACTATAAAGTGGTAATTTCAAATTATATGCTAAATCTTGTAATAAATGCAAGTCTTTATTTATAGCATTATTTGAGAAATGTGCAGAAAAATCTTCATTAATTAGTTTTTGAGTTTTTGCTTTTAAAACAAGAGATTGTCCACCACCAACTCCTAAAATTTCTAAAGCCTTAGCTTTTGGAATTTCACAACTTTCAGCTAATGCAGTACACTCTGCAAGTGTAGCCATAAATGAACCTAAACATAGATTATTAATAAGTTTCATTTTTGTAGCACTAGATGGCGCTTCAATGTGGAAAATTTCAAGTGCAATTTTTTCTAAAATAGGTTTTACATTTTCAAATACTTCAGTTTTACCTGAACTAACAACAGTTAATGCTCCATTTAAAGCAGGGGCAACACTACCAAATACAGGATTTTCTAAATAATTAGCTCCCATATCATTTATCATTTTATGAAATCTTAAAACATCATCATAGTGATTTGTTGTTAAATCAATAATTGTTTTACCTTTTAACTCATCACATAACAAACCATTTTCCCCAGTTAAAATATTTTCAACAGCAGGTGAATCAAATAAACATAAAAAAATAACATCACACTCTTTTAAAATATCTTTTGGTGTATTTACTATTTTGTATGGTAAATCTTTAATTTTGTCTTTGTTTCTATTATAAACTACTAATTCATCTCCAAGTGATGATAATCTAGAGCAAATAGCTTTTCCTAAATTCCCAAGTCCTATAAATCCTATTTTCATAACTTCTCCTATTTTTTTATATTTTATTTATATTTATAGAAGTATTATAAGTGCTTAATATTAAAAAAAGATGATATTTAGTAAGAAAGTTTGAATTTGTAATTTAGAAAGAAAAATAGATGAGTAAAACTCATCTATTTTAAAAGAATTATTTTTTGAAGTCAGCTATAATATTAGCTTTTAATTTAGGAATTGTAAATCCAAACTCTTCAAATAAATCATTAGCAGGTCCTGATGCTCCAAATGTATCCATTCCAAATACTTTGTGCGCAAATCTATAATACTCTAAACCTCTTGCTGCTTCAACTGCATAAACTCTAGTATTTTTATCAATAATTTGAGAGATGTAAGACTCATCTTGCTCTAATAATAAATCAAAACAAGGAACTGAAACAACATTTGCAATAATTCCTTCTTCTTCTAAAGAACAAGCTGTTTGAAGTGCAAGCATTAATTCAGATCCAGATGCCATAATTGTAATATTTGCATTTTCTCTTTTTTTAAGTAAATATCCACCATTTGCAACGCTTCCAAATGCTTTTTCATCTTTTAATACTTTTAATCCTTGTCTTGAACATACAAAAGCAGTTGGTGCTTTCATTTTAAGTGCAACTTTCCAAGAATCAACATTCTCAGTAGCATCAGCTGGTCTGAATGTATAGAAGTTTGGTAATGCTCTAAATTGAGATAAATGCTCAATTGGTTGGTGTGTTGGTCCATCTTCTCCAACACCAATTGAATCATGAGTCCAAACAAAGTGTTGAGGAATAGAAGCAAGAGCTGCAATTCTAGCTGCTGGTTTTAAGTAATCAGAAAATACAAAGAAAGTAGCTGAGTAAACTCTAAATAAACCATATAAGTTCATAGCATTTGTCATAGCTGCCATTGCATGTTCTTTAATACCAAAGTGAATATTTCTTCCATTTGGGAAATCACCCTCACCTTTTAATTCTGTTTTATTAGAAGGTCCAAGGTCTGCAGATCCTCCTAAGAATCCCGGAACTGCTGCAGCGATTGCATTTAAGATTTTGTGATTAGAATCTCTTGTTGCAACTGATGAATCAGCTTCAAAAGTTGGATATTCAATTGCATCAAAATTAGGATTTTGTAATTGAGAAATTTTTGCTTTAGTTTCTTTACTTAAAGAATCATTCCAATTATTTTGTGCTACTGAACCAATTATTAATTTATCAAATGCACCTTTTACATCAGCAGGAACAAAGAATTTTTCTTCAGGATTAAATCCAGCTTTTATTTTTGAAGCTGCAATTTCATCATTTCCTAAAGGTGCTCCGTGTGCATGGTGGCTTCCTTCCATAGTAACAGCACCTTTAGCAATTGCTGTTTTTGCAATAATTAATACAGGTGCACTTGCAGTTTTCGCAGCCACTAATGCTTTGTCAATTTGTTCAAAATTATGTCCATCTATTTCAATAACTTCAAAATCAATTGCTTGGAATCTTTTTTTAACATTTTCACTCCATGCTAATGATGTATCACCTTCAATAGTAATATTATTTGAATCGTAAATAATTACTAAATTATCAAGTTTTAAATGTCCAGCACTAGCAGTTGCTTCATAAGAAATACCTTCTTGTAAATCTCCATCTCCACATAAACAATAAACTTTATGATTAATAACTTCTTTTCCCAAAATATTCTGAGCATATTTAGCTGCTGCTGCAAAACCAACAGCATTAGCAATACCTTGACCTAAAGGTCCAGTTGTAATTTCAATACCATGAGTATGTCCATATTCTGGATGTCCTGGAGTTTTAGAATGAGTTTGTCTAAAGTTTTTCATATCATTTACAGATACATCAAATCCCCAAAGGTGTAATAATGAATAAACTAAACCAGTTGCATGACCACCTGAGAATACCAATCTATCCCTATTTAGCCATTTCTCATCAGCTGGGTTAATATTTAAATGCTTGCTTAATACTGTTGCAATATCAGCTAATCCCATTGGAGCACCTGGATGTCCTGAGTTTGCTTGTTGAACCATATCTGCTGCTAAAAATCTAATAGTATCTGCTTGTTTTTGTAGTAATTGTTTTGACATAATTATCCTATTTGAAAATGAAGTTTTGTAATTTTTAGGAGATTGTATCTAAAATTCGTTAAATACAATATGAAGTAATAGCATATAAATACCTAGAATATTTGTTAATATTCTAATACTCTTACAAAAAATAATTTTATTGTTTTTATACTAATAATTTATAATTAATTTATATTATTTAATTTGAAAAAGTTCTCAGCTCTTTTATAACCTTTATCTTTTGCTTCTCTTATGTATTCAATCCCTTTATCGGTATTTTTTTGAATTCCATAGCCATGATAATAGTATAAACCTAAATGGTAAATTGCACTAGTACTATTTAATTGGGCAGCTTTTTCATACCAGTAAAATGATTTTTCATAATTTAAAGAAGTTGCATTTCCTTGTCCATATAAATCTGCTAATCTTATCATTGAAGGTAAGTTATTTTGCTCTGCTGCTTTTGTAAATAACACTATTGCTTTTTCAACATCTTTAGAAACACCATCTGCACTTAAATACATCATTGCTAGATTTGCTTGGGCAACAGGATTTGATGCATCTGCTGCTTTTGTAAACCAATAAAGTGCTTTTTCTTTATCTGTTTTTGTTCCTCTTCCCATATAATACATTTTTGCTAAATTATTTTGTGCAATAATTACACCCTGTAAAGAAGCTTTCGTATACCAAGCAAAGGCTTCTTTTACTTTTTCTTCATTTGTACTTGAATCATATAACATGGCAAGGTTAAGTTGAGCTAGAGGATAATTAGCTTCAGCTGATAATTTGTACCATTTTTCAGCTAAGACTAAATCTTTTTTTACCTCTTCACCTAAATAATACATATGGGCTAGATTATTTTGTGCAGCTACATTTCCATTTAATGCAGATTTTTCATACCAAAAGAAAGCTAATTTATTGTTTTTACTAACACCTATTCCTTTATAGTTCATTAGTGCAATATTATACTGGGCATTTGCATCATCATTTAAGGCTAATTGACTATATTGATCATAGGCTTCAATATAATTTTTCTTATTAAAATTTTCAGTAGCTTCATCAAAAGTTACTCCATATAAAGTTGTAATAAATAATAAGATATACGCTGCTAATTTCATAAAGAACTCCTTTTGGCTTACTGATCTTTTTCTTTTGGTTTAAACTCAAATTCACTATTTTCTTTTAAATCACTACTTTCTGAAATGATTTTTTCTAAATTAGTATTTTCATTTTGAGGTTTTACATTTATAATGTTCTCTAAATCTTTTTTAAATTTATTCATTTGCTTATCAACATCCAGTAGTTCACCATCTTTTAAGCCTTTGAATCCTAATTTTTCATTAATTACTGCATCTTGTGTTTTTACTACTTTTGCTTTCTTTTGCGCTTCTGTTTTAAAAATCTCATCTGTCATAAGTGGTGTTAACAGATAGGTATCTTCAATATTTTCTTTTTGATTAAAAATGTCTTCATTACTTTTTTCTAAACGCAAACCAGTTGTTTTATAAATATCTGCTTTTACAGTATCAATTGTATTTTTATTACTTTCTTGTTCAGATATTAAGATATTTTTTTGAATATATTTATCATTAGGAATTTCTGTTATGAAATAATCACTACAAAAATCATATTCAATAATATTATGAAAATTATCTAAAGGTTTATCTGTAAAATATTTATTACATGCTTTCCAATCTTTTTTTAAGCCCAATAAATAATCTAGTCTATCCCAGAAAAGATTAGCTAGATTTTTATCTACACTTTTAATTTCATTTTCATTTAAACCATCTCTTCTAATCATAATTAAATTAGCTCTGGTTTCTTTTTCTGTTTGATATAATTCTAATTGCCATTTATCAAAAGTAATATCACCTCTGATAAGGTTATATACAAAAATTGTTTTACTTACCTCTAGTTTATCTCTATAAGAATCAATTACAAAACTTTTATTTCCATTATTCTCATTTGAAATAGTAAAAAGTATTTTAGCAGCATCAAAAACTGCATTCTTTGAAATATTTGGAAAATTCTTTTTTGCTACAATAATATCTTTTGCTACAGGAATATCTTGTTTTTGTGAGCAAGCTGCGAACACTAGCATTATTAATATAATTATAATTTTATTCATAAACTGCCTTATCTATTAACTGCATATAAATCTAATTTACTTAAGAATCTGTAATCTTGATCCGATTCTACATTTTCAACTATTAGTTTTATATCATTTACTTCTGCATAAACTACAATATTTTTAATTCTATGTTTTTTTACTAAATCATTATGAATATTTTGTGTTAAATCTTTATCTATTTTTATATAATCAACTTTTGCTTCAGACAAATCATCTAAAGAATACTCTTTAGTTTTAAATCTTTTAAGTAATATTTCAAATTTTAATTCATTTGCTTGTTTAACAAATTTAATAAAATCATTTTTATTAGCAGATGCAGTATAGGATGTTATACTAAATAAAATATTATTTACAACATTTTTATCCTCATGTATTAAATCCTGTAAAAATTTTATAAATTCTTTATCTACTATTGTTTTAATAGATAAATTTACAGCTATTTTATAGTTTATATTATTTTTTCTAATGTACTCTAAGGCTTTTATAATAACTTGCTTATCAAAAGTAGTATTTAAATGTAACTTCTCACTAATTGACATAAATGATCCAATTGCTATTTCATTGCCATTTTGATCTCTTAATATTGGTTTTAATTCTCTTATTACTAACTCATCATCAAAAGAATAAGAATCATAAACAAATGATATATTAAACATGTTAGTATCAATGATATATTTTACTTTTTCTTCTGTTTTTTCTATTTCATTATGAATAAAGCTTTCTTCAACAATTTTGTAAGTATTTTTACCTGTACTTACAGCATCCATATAAGCAATATTTACTGAATCAAGAATTGAATCAATTGTTCCATACTTATCAATTTTTGTTCCACCTATATGAAATATATTATCAGGTAATTTATAGTTTCTATATATTTCTGTATTTAATCCATTAATTATACTATCAGAAAAAGATACCGCATCCTTGTAGTCTAAATCTTTAACCAAAATAATAAATTCTGGGCCATGTATTCTATAAAAAACAATTTTATTATTCTTATATTGGAAAATAATATTATTTATAACATTTACATAAGACAAAATAAAATCATCTGTTTTTACACTACCATTTGCATTTTCTATTTGGCCTAATTTTGCAATTTTTAATAAAAAAATATAACCTTCTGCTGAAGATATAAACATACTTTTCATATCAATATCAAACATTTTTTTGTCATATAAGCCTGTTAAACTATCAGTTAGTAAATTTCTCTCCATTGATTCTTTATTTATATTTAGTTCATTTGCTAAAGAAGCAATTTTATTTGATAGTTTAGATATGTTTGTTACTAAACTTTTATATTCACTATTTTCATTAATAATCTTATTATCTATATTTAAAAACTTATGCTCAATAATATTTAAAACCATTTTATCAAGATAATGAATTGGCTCTATCACATATTTTTTTTCTATATATCTACTATAAAAAACTACAATTATTGTAATTGGTATAAATAAAATAAATACTAAAAATAAAAGTTTATTAAAGTATTCACAAATCTCTTTTTTTAAATTATAATCATTTATAAAATATTCAACAGTAGCATAATTTATATCTGCTACTTTTAGCTCTTTAATAATAGATTCATCTAATTTTATATTATAAAAATATTTGTATATACTAAAAAAATCCTCATTTTCACTTACAATATCTTCATTATTTACTAAATTCAAATCAAGTGAAACTAAAAAATTCTTTATCTCATTATTTCTAAATAGTTGATATTTAATTATTAATTTTTCATTTGAATTAAAATTTGAAGAAGGAATAAATTCAAAAAAAGCAGTACCTTCTATTTTTTGTATCTCTCCAAACTTAGCATCTGTAGTTACATCAGCTAAATTCCAAGAAGAGTGAGCAAAATTATTAGTTTGGTAAATCAAATTTTCTTTACTAAGTAATATTTTATTATATTTAATTTTTATATTACTGATAAAAGAAGTATTAAGAGCATCTTTTTTATATTCATTAACTAATGATTTATCATATAAAAAAGCTGCTTCTTTAAATTTATTTGTATAGTTATCTATATTTAATTCATAATTTGTTTTAGCATTAGTAAATGCATTTTCCTTAAAATCAAAGAAAATAAACCAAAATAATAAAAATAGAACAGACATAAACATAAACAAAATTATGCTTATGTTTTTTATTGTTCTACTTATTATATTTTTTTGCATTATTGAACCTTTGTATCAGGAACTTTTTCATCACTCAAACCAAACTCTGGTTTTCTTGGAATAATTCGCACTTCATCATCAATATATTTATTCGGTTTTGATTCACCACCAATTGGATTTTTTTTCACTTCATTATTTACTTTTTCTTTTATTTTTTCAATTGGTATTGTTTTTTCTTCTATTTTATCTTCAATTAATTTTTCAATAGGATTTGCTATTGTATCTTGCACTTTATCTTCATCAAGTTTTTGCATTAAATCTTTTATTTTATTTTCAGTAGCTACTGGCTTTTCTTGAACATAATCTTTTAAAGGAACTGCTTCTTTATATTCAGTTTTAGAACTTATATCTATATATTCAAATTCTGGTTTTTTCTCTGGCTCTTTTATAGCAGGTAATATATTTGAATTATATAGTTCTTGCTCTTTTGAAACTTTTTGTACAGTTGGATAATATAAAACACCATTATCACCCAATGATTGAATAGCTCTTTGTGCTTCATCATATGTTTGATAAATTCCATAATTCCATCTAATTAGTTGTGTTCCATTGAAATAATCAAATTCATAAGATTTTTCATATAAACTAGCTTTTTCTATTAATATTTTCTCTAATTCTTTCTTATCATTAAATGATGTAATATTAATAGTATAACTTTGTGGATTTGCATTTAAAAATTCTAATCTAGCTTCTTCACTAAATTGGAATTCCTCTTCTTTTTTCTCTTGTTTAATTTTTTCAATAGTATTAATTTTTTCTACAATCTTAATTTCAGCAGGAGGAGCTTTTACTTTTAATCCTTCAACATAATCATTATATGATTGTTTTGCATCTTTTACTTTTACTAGTGCTAAAGATTTTTTATTATTAGCTTTCGCTAATTTATTCATTTCAATCTTAGCAATATCTGCATTTTCATAAATTCCATGTATTATTTTAGAATTAACTATAAAATTATTTACAGTGCTATAAGCAAATGAGTTTTTATCTAAATTATTACTTTTTATAAAGGCACTTGCATCTTCTTGATTATTAAATGTTCCCATTTCAATAGTATAGAAGTTATCATCTGCTGAAAGGAAAGTTTTTATAAAGGCATTAATATTTTCATCTTTTATTGCTTTTCCTGCTAATGAATTTCTTAATTCTTCTTCTTTTCTTTGTTCATCTGCTCTTTCTAATCTTTCTTTTTCAGTTAGGAATTTATCATCTATATAAATATTTTGAGTGTAATTACTTTTTGAAAAATCAATAAATTTAGGATGTTCAGGATCCATATCAAAAAATACTAATAAATCTCCTGTATATCCTAATAGTGTAAAGAAATCTGTTATATTTCCACTTTCATATTTGATTAATTCAATTTCTGCTGCATTTAATTGTTTATGCCCTTGAAGTAAAGATTGTAAATCTTGCTGACCTAAATTAAACTCATCCCAATATGCTTCAACCATTTTTCTCAATGATATAACTTCTGAGATATTACTTTTTAATGATTCATTTGTTGATTTAATAGAAGTAAATAATTTAGAGATATTCCATTTTAACTTTTTTTTCTCTTCATCCAATTGAAAATTTAATTCTCTAATCGCACTAAAAGAAGTTAAAATTTTATTTTTATCTCTTCCTCCATTATATAGATTAAATGTAAGTTTAAGAAGACCATTAAGATTTTGTTCTCTACTTTCAGCATCTTCTGCATCCATAATATTATCTAAGGAAACTTCAAAATCTAATTTAGGAGAAAATGTTGATTCTTTAGATTTTAAATTAAATTTTTCTGCTTCTATTGATTCATAATAATTTAAAATCGTTCTATTTCTTTTTAATCCTCTTTCATATAATAAATCAAATGTCGAAACATTAATATTAAAATTTTTTTCATAAGGAAGAGTTTCTATATAGTTATTTCCTACTATATATTCATAAAATCTTACCGATTCAACAAGCTTAGATCTAACTTTTGTAAGTGCTGTTTGTGCATTTGATACATTTGCTTTTATTGCTGTTAAATCTCCTATTGTTGCTGCACCATTATCATATTTAATTGTAACAATTTCTAAAATCTTATTTAGATTTTTCATATTGTTTTCACTAGCTTGCACAGTTCTATATGCAAAAACCACATCAAAATATGCTTTTATTGATTTTGTTATTTGTTCTTGTAAAACTAAGTGATATTTATTTTTAGCTACATTTAATTCTTTTTCTAAACTTTTAACATTATTTGAAGTTTCTCCACCTGAATAAATATTTTGACTTAGTATAAACTTGTAATTTCTATCATTGTAGTATTTAAAGAATTTATCATTTACATTACTTCCAGATTGAGTTCTACCCGTTTCT
Organism: uncultured Aliarcobacter sp.; assembly: GCA_965657055.1. Lineage (GTDB taxonomy): Bacteria > Campylobacterota > Campylobacteria > Campylobacterales > Arcobacteraceae > Aliarcobacter. The sequence goes on from CBFHMY010000009.1 coordinate 32,149, forward strand.
GATTCAAAACTAAAAGTTGGATAATATCCAGCCATTGCATCTTTTAGTTTTATTTCACTTTGAATTACCTGTTCTCTCGAAGCTTTTAATAAAGCACTATTAGATACTGTTTCTAGAACAACATCCATTAATGATACTTTTTTGTATTTTGATATATCAGTATTATAATCTTTTTCGTATCTATCGTTACTATTCATTTTTGATGCTTGTGGACTATTTAACTGTTCATCTAAATAACCAGACATATTTTCATTCATAGTTACATTAAGAAAATTTTCTTCATTGGCACTTAGAATAACACTTAAAAATATCCAGAAGATGAATTGTTTTTTCATTTACATACTACTTTGTTGTTTTAATTACTATATAGCCATTTTTAGCATCTACAGGTTCTTTTATTTCAGGTAAAACAGATAAATCTATATTTATATCTTTTTTCTCATAAGCAAATTTTTTTATCAAATTTCTTACACTCATAGTTCTTGCTAATGATATTTGTCTAGCAATAGTCGCACTTAATTGATTTTTAGTATCTGATGAATAAATATAAATTTCATGATTTGGATTTTTACTTTTTACTTTACTTAAAAAATCTTTTAATTGTTTTGAAATTAAATCATCAACAAATAACTCATCAGCTTTATATGTTATAACAAAATACTCATCTGTTGAAATCATTTTTTGTACTTGTGTTGTATCTTCTTTTTTATTTGCAACATTAATACCAGCAGAATCAGCTTCATCTGTTCCTTTTGCAGATTTTAATGCAGTTGGATCTACAGCTATTTGATTTTGAAGAGCTAATATCATTTGTTTTTGTTCTTTTATTATTTGTATATTAATATCAGAATTTGGGTTTGTCCCATTTGAACTACTACTAGTAGAAACTTCAGTTGTTGTAGAGCTTGAACTTGCAATTAGGTCACTAGTTGAAATTGATCCTGTATATGATACTTTATATTTAAATTGCATATAGTATCCCAAGTTTGCAAGTACAACCAATAAAAATAATAGTAAAACTAGAATTACTGAAGAAAAAATATCAACAAATGATGGCCAAGGATTAAATTCTTCTTCAATTTTGCACGCCATAAATTATCTCTTGCTCTCTGAATTATCTTTTTTTTCTAGATTGTTAATTAACTGAACTAATAATTTATTATTCTCTTCTTGTAAAAGTAAACTTTTCTTAATAGTTTTATGTTCTGATAATATTACTGTAGAAATTTCTTGTAATGATTCTTCTATAAGCTTAGAACTAGAATATTGATTAACATTAGACTCTTTCATTACTTCAATTAGATTTCGTAATAAAGCTGATTCATTATCCGTATTATTTACTGTTTGATCTAACCTATCAGCAATCTTCTTAAACATATCTTGAGATATATTATTTGAATGTTCCATTTTCTCAGTAAAATCACCAATTGTATCTACAAATATATCTAGGAATCCAGCTGATGCCATACCATCATTGCTCGACATTGATGCACCATTTAAAGCGCCCATATCTTCAATTGTATCTATCGCTTGTGATTCAACAATTCGACCTTTCATCCACTCTTGAACATCTTCTAAAAATGCAGCTTGACTTTTAGTAAGAATATATTGTAAAAGATTTAAAATAATAGCAGAAGCAACCCCAAATAGTGAAGATGCAAATCCAATTGCCATACCACCTAGAGGTCCTGAAAAGGCTGTCATAACCTCACCCATATCAATATTATCTCCACCAAAAGATAAAATGATTTTTCCCATTTGATCAATTGCTACTAGTAATCCTGCAAATGTACCTAGTAGTCCAAGGGTTAATGAAGTTCCTACGAAAAAGGCAGTGTAACCTTTTTCTTTAAAGAATTGATTTTCCAACCATTCTGTTACATCTTTAGCTTCTTGTTCTGAAAAGAATATTACACCTTTTTTTGCTCTTCTTGTAAACATATGAGCAATGGTTGCAGGCATAATATTTGTAACTCCAGCTAGATAAAACTCTAGACTTGGACCTTTTTTATATGCAATAATTCCAAAAGTACCAGCAAGCATTGTTAATCTTATCGCCGATTGATATATTACTAATACTGCAAGTAAAAAAACAGTCACAATTGGTATATTAAATGTTAATGTTGCGATAAAAAATGTTTTGATTAAAGTAAAATTTGCATATAAAATAAACGCTATAAATAATAGTACAATAAAAAAAACTTTTAATATTTTAACTCTTCTCATTACTAGCCTTTTTTAAAACATAAATAGTAATATTGATATTACTAAACCTAATGCTATCATCGTAACAGATTTTGTCATTTTATCAACAATATTTACAAATCCCGCGTTACCTTGTACTTGTTCTCCAATTAATGCATATCCTACATTAACACCATTTACATCTAATATTTCTTTATATGTTTTAAAATATTGTTTATTAACAAGATAACCTTTATCTTTTAATTCTTTAAAACCATCTAAGCCTTCTTCAATAACATTAGCAAAAAATCCACCATCATATTTTTGTTCTTCAACTCTTAAATCATCTACAACTGGTCGATATCTTCCATTTTTTGCATCAATAGATAGATTTGCCATCATTTTTTCATGCATTAAAAATACAAATATACTTTGTTTATTTCTTTCAAAATCTTTTTTTATTGATATTAGACTTTCTTTTATTTCAACTACTCCTACAACATTTTCTCCTGACATCATAGGTTCAAGATAGACAATATTAGGACCATCTGAAAGAACTTCAACACCAAATGTTGATATTTTTCTATTTATTACACTATTTATTATATTTCTATATTGATTTGTTTGATTAACTGTTGAATAATAAGTCAAGGAAATACTATCTAAACCTGATTCGATTAAAGCTTTGTTATAAGTATCAATAACAGAATCTACTATTTGTTTATTTTCTAGATTATTTTTAAAGGTATCATTTATTTTTAATCCTAAAATAATCTTTCTAAGTTCTTTTTGCTTATCTTCAAATTTATATTCTAAATTATTTTTATAAGTAACTGACATGTTTGCGTAAACTTCTTGTGAAATATTGCTTGTCATTGACGAAAGCAAGTACATTGAAAGAGATATACCCAGAATAGATAGAATGGTTAATATCGTAAACCATAAACCTTTTTTTTTCTTTAATTCACTGAGTAAATTTTGGATAGCTTTTATAAAACTAAACACGTCAATCCTTTTGTTATAATTAGATAGATTATATTTTAATATCTCTTGTTTTAAACTTAATTAAAGTTTAAATTATTAAAAATACTTTAAATAATAATTTTAATTACTGTTCACTTAATGCATTTTTACGTATATCTTTTAGAGGTTTTAATATGTATTGTAAAACTGTTTTTTTCCCTGTTAAAATATTAACATTTGCAACCATCCCAGGAAGGATTGGAAGATCAGGAGCAAATTGATTTACATCTGCTTTTATTTTTGCTATATAAAAAATAGAGCCATTTCTATCTTCAAAACTATCAGGAGAAATAGAAATAAGTTTTCCTTTTAATAAGCCATATTTAGAAAAATCATAGGCTGTAATTTCAACAGACACATCTTGTCCTTCCCAAATAAATGCTCTATCTGAACTTTTTATTTTTGCTTCGATTGTTAAGGCATCTTCAATTGGAGTAATTTCAGCCATTTTATCCCCAGGTTTTACAATTCCGCCTTCTGTATAGAAATAAAGTTTGTTGATTATACCATGAACAGGGGAAATTACTGACTTTCTTTCCTCTCTATCTATATTTGCTTTATTTTTTTCTATTGCTTTTGTAATTTCAGTTTTAACTTCTGTATATTTACCTAATAATTTACTTCTATTTTCTGATTCAACTGATGCTATTTTTTTTCTAGCTTCTTCAATCTCTTCTTGCAAAATGGGAATACTATTTCTTGTTTCATCAATTTGAGTTACAATATTTTGTTTTTTTGATAATTCTAATATATACTCTTTTTTAGAAGCTACTTTTTTACTTAATAATTCATCTAAAATTTTCATATTTTCCATGGCTAGATTTAACTCAATAGTAAGATTGTTAAATCTAATTTTTGTTTCTCTTAATTTATAATCTTTTTGATTGTATTGTGTTTTTGCAATATCTATTTTTCTTTGATTATTTTCCATATCTTCATAAAATATTCTAGTTTCATTTTCAACAATACCGGGGATTCTTTTATTTAATTCTTCTGGAAATTCAACTGTTGTTTTATTGTCAATTGAAGCTTCTAGTCTTACTAGAACTGCTCTTAGTGTCAATAAATCTATCTCTTTTGTAACTAATTCTGAACTAAAAAAAGCATTTGAAAGGGTATATATTGTTTCCCCTTTTTTTACAGTATCACCTTCATTTACTAAAATTGAAGAGATAATTCCACCTTCTAAATTTTGAATAATTTTTGTTTGACCAGAGGGTACAACTTTTCCTGTTCCTTTTATGGCTTCATCAACTTCACTTAAAGCAGCCCAAGTTAAGAAAATCAGAAAAAACAACATTATAGGAACTACACTAACGTAATAATTCCATTTTTTTTCTTCGTATAATCCATTATTCATATTATTTCTTCTCTTGTAATGCAGCTAAAACTGCATTTTTTGGGCCATCTGCAACAACTTTACCTTGATTTAAAACTATCACTCTATCTACTAAATCTAAAGCTGCAAACCTATGTGTTATTACTATTAAAGTTTTATTACTTAGTATTTGTTTCATATGTAATATTAAAGATTTTTCAAGGCCTACATCAAGACCTGTTGTTGGTTCATCTAAAAGTAAAATTGGAGGATCATTTAATATGGCTCTTGCAAGGGCTACTAAGTGTCTTTGTCCAACAGATAAGTTACAACCTCTCTCTCCCACTTGTAAACCATCACCTTGTCCTGATTTTTTAACTAAATCTTCAAGTCCAGTGATTTTTATTAATTCCATCATTTTTTCTTTACTAATAGGACTTGATAATTCAATATTTTCTTTTAGTGTACCTGAAAATAAAAAAGGTTCTTGGGGCATTACACCTATATTTTGTCTTATTTCTACTGGATGAATTGTAGATATTTCGTGTCCATCTAAATAAACAGATCCCTTAGTTGGGGCATCAAGACCTGTTAATATTCGTAAGAAAGTACTTTTCCCTGCTCCTGTTTGTCCGATGATTCCAACTTTTTCACCCTCTTTTATTGTTATATTACAATTTTCTAAAGATGGATATTTACTATTTTTATAATAAAATTCAACATTTTTAAATTCAATATTTCCTTTGATTTTACCTAAACCAATTTCAATATTTTTATCATTTTCTAAAGGTAGGTGCCAAAATTCATTGATATTATCAAGGGATTCTTTTATCTCTTTTAATCTTATTGCCATCATTGAAGCTTGAATTACAGGAACCATTGCACGACTAGAAAGAATAGTAACTGCAATTAATCCCCCAACTGAGAGTTGATTATTTGCTATTTCAAATACACCTACAACTATTACTAATAGGGTAACTAATTGTATTACTGTTTGAGAAATATTCATAGAAAATACATTTAATGACTGTATTTTATGGGAAATCGACTCAGTTACAGCAATAATATTTCGCCAATTAAATAACTTAGTTGCACGAGCATTTGAAAGTTTTATTATTTCACTTCCTTGTATTGTTTCAACTAAATAAGAGTGTTTAGCTTGTACATTTGCAATATTTTTTTTACTTAAATTTGAAATTGGAATTTGCATTGCAAAATTAAAAATTAATACAATAATTGCAATTGAAAATGGAACTAAAGCTACCATTGGAGAAATAATAAATATTACAGCAATTGCAATAAAGAAAAAAGGAAGATCAATAACTTGAACCACAGATTTTGTAGCAAAAAAATCTTTTATTAAAGCTAATTCTCTAAATAAATTTGCCTTACTTCCCACAAGCATACTATCATATTGCGCTTGAACACTTAAAACTCTTTTTAGTAATTCTTCTTCTAAAGTAAGACCTAACTCTTTTCCTACTTTTTCAATAATATGATTTCTTACACTTTTGAAAAACACATCAAATAATAAAATAATCACAACACCAATTGCAAGTACAAATAGAGTTTCAGTAGCATTATTTGGAACAACTCTATCATATACACTCATTGAAAACAATGGAACAGCAAGGGCAAAAATATTTATAAAAAAAGTTAAAAATCCTATTTCTATATATGATCTCCAGAATTCCTTTACAGGATTCCAAAACCATTCTTTACCTTTAACTTGTTCTAATATTTTCTCTTTTTTAGGATCTCTAAATACTAAAATTGCTTTTTTGAAGTGTTTTAAATAACTACTATCTTTTTTTATTTCACTATTACTAATAGGGTCATGTAAAAAACACTCTTTACCTTTTCTTTTTAAAATAAAAGGTTTATCATTTTCATCAAATAAAATACATGGTAAAAAATGATTTGGAATATCAGAAGCTTTTATATCTCTGTAAATAGCAGTAAGTCCAACTTCTTTTACAACATCAATTGCTAATTCTTTAGTAAATCCTTCATTTGATTTTGCACTAAAGCTTATAATTGTATTTAAAGCTATTTCTCCATAATAAAAATCAAGAATATACTTTAAAGTAAATAATAAAGGATATGCTTCTCTATTTGAAGTATTATCTTCTAATGTTAGTTCTTCTTGTGATGTTTTATTATCTTCAAATTCCAAAAAATTTACCTATCAACTAATTTTTATTTTAAATTGTTTTGAGAGTTTTGCATTTAAAGATTGGAATACTCCCTCCCAAACTCTTGCTGTTTTTTGTCTAAACAACTTAGCACTAGGATACCATTTTGTAGTTTCACCTTTATTTGTCCATCTCCAATCGGGGATTTTTTGTAAAGGAATCCATACAGGTTTATTTAAAGCACCTGTTAAATGAGCAACTGCTGTATCTGATGAAATAACTAAATCTAATTCATTAATCAAAGAAGCTGTTTTTGAAAAATCTGTTAATTTATTTGTTAAATCTATAATTTTATTTTCATATCCATATTTTTTTATATCTTCACTTCCATCACCAACTTGTAATGAATAAAGATTTATTTTTGGATTATTCATAAGTGGTTCAAAGAATTTTAAATCAAATACTTTTCCTTCATAACTTTCACCTGTTAAAGATGCACTCCAGCAAATACCAATATTTATTTTGCCTTTAACTTTTTTTATGCTAAAAGAGTCATCTTTTTTTGCACTTAAATAAGGCATTTTATTTGGTAAGTCATTTATACTTTTCATATCTAAAATATAAGCCATACTCATAATAGATAACTGATAATCAAAAGCGGGTGTCTCTTCACTTCTATCAACTACTACATCTATTTCTTCCATAGATTTAAATAATTCTTTTAAACCTTCTCTACATTTTACTGCTATTTTACAGTCATATTTTTCTTTTAATATTGGTAAAAATCTTATAAACTGAATACTATCTCCATACCCTTGCTCTGAATGAAGTAATAGTGTTTTACCTTTGATATCTTCTTTTCCTGTAAATAAAGGTTTAGAAAAAATATCTTTATGTTTAATAATATGAGGAATCATTTCTTCTTTTCTAAATCTCCACTCATACTCTTTCCAACCATTTTTAAAATCTTCATTTGATAGATACATTGTTGCTAAATCAAAATGTGCATTTATAAAATTTGGGTCTAATTCAATTGCTTTTTTATATGAAAGAATAGCTTTGCTTGAAAATCCTAAATATTTGTATGAAGTTCCTAAATTACCATAAGCATTTGAACCTTTTGGGTCTAATTCTATAGATTTTTCATGCATTTTCGCAGCTGTTTTATAATCAAATAATTTGTTATAAACATTTCCTAAATTTGTATAGGCACCTGCATGATTTGGCATTTTTTCAATTGCAATTTCTAATGATTCAATTGCTTTATCATAATTTTTTGCCTTGTTATATGCTGCACCTTTATTACTATAAACTTCATTATAATCAGGATCAGTTTGTAATGCTATTTCAAAAATTTGTGCTGATTGCTCATATTTTTTTTGTTTGTATAAAACAACACCTATATTATTTATAGATTTTGCATGTTTTGGATTTACTTTTACGGCTTGTTTATATGCAGCTATTGCTTTGTTATTGTCGCCAATTAATTCATAAACAATTCCAAGATTATTATAAGCATTAAAATCATTTGGATTTAATTTTATTGAATCACTATAGGCTTTTATAGCCATTTTATAGTCTTTAACTTCTTTAAAGGCATTTCCTATGTTATTGTAAACAAATTTATTTTTAGGGTCTAGTTTTATTCCTTGAAGATAACACTTAATTGCAGTATTTAGATCACCTTTAGTTTTAAATATCACTCCAAGATTAACATATGCTTCCGCGTTGTTTGGATTAATTTTTAAAATTTCTTCATACTTTAATTGAGCATTTGATAAATCTCTTTTCTTATGAAATTCAATAGCTTGGTCAAAAAGTAATTTTTGTTTTTCAATCATCTAGTCTCTACCTTTTCGTTATATAATTCGTGATTATATCTAATTTTTTTTTATTCTGAATAAATAATTATTTACAAGCACTTTGAAAATAAGTGCTTGATTTTTATAATCCATTTACAATTAATTCTGCTCCACTATCCAATGTATAAGTACCATTTGTTATTGATGTTGTATCTGAATCATCTCCACCATATTTATTACCATTTGAGGTAAATTCTAATTTAGATGCAGAATCCGCGTCTAATGTTAATTTCAATGAATTAGAGCTTGTCCAACTATTAATTAAAGAGCCTGTTAATTTGAATTCTGCATTGCCATCTACTCCATCTGCACCAACATTAAGATTTACATCTGTCAAATCCAAAGCTTCAATATTATCAAAAGCAGCTGCAGAAAAAATATTTCCATCTGATGAAATAGTTGCACTATCTCCAGTAATATTTACTTTGTCATCACCTAAACTATTCGTTCCACCATCAATTACAAAATTATTTACATTTGAAAAATCTAATGAGAAAGTATCATTTCCAGCTCCACCATTAATATTACTTGGTTCATCTCCACTAATTGTCAAAGTATCTGCACTTCCTGATAAATTTAGTGTTTCAAAACTAGATAATTTACTAAAGTCTAAATCACCATTTACTGCTGAACTAAAATCAATTGAATCAGTCCCAGAGCCACCATTTATAGTTGAGAATTTACTTGTTGTTGAATCAAAATTTGTTTTATCTGTAAATGAAAAAGTATCATCTCCAGAAGAGAAATTAAGATTTTCAACTCCACTTACATTTGTTACATCTGTACTTGTTAATGTTCCAGATGATGAGAAATTAATACTATCACTTCCACTTCCACCATTTATAGTATCTGCATTATCTAAATTATCAATAGCTATATTTATAGTATAAGTACCATTTCCAGCATTTACAGTATCAGAACCTGAACTTATATTAATAGTATCATTTCCTGATGTTCCTGTTATATTTTCATTTCCTGTAGAATCATTTATTGTTAATGTTCCAGATAAAGAGTTTGTTACTCCACTTAAATCAACAGTTTGTCCAGCTGTTGAACTTAATATCAATGAACCTGCTCCACTTAATGTTACAGT
>CBFHMY010000010.1:0-40566 GCA_965657055.1 uncultured Aliarcobacter sp.
TTAAAAATATCATATATCTATTTTCAAAAAGACTGGAGTTGGATAATTTTAAGTGGATTTTATTATGATGATTTGGAAAAACAAATATCAACTATAAAAGAATCAATTTCAGCTTATACAAATAATACAATAAAAGAAACACTTTTCTGGGTTACTTTATTGTCTTCTTTTGCTATTTTAGTAGCAATAATAGTATCTTTGAAAATTGATAAAACTATAAAAGAATATACAAATGCCATTATTGTTTATGAAGATGATAAAAGAAAACAAGAACATCTGCTTGTTCAACAAAGTAAAATAGCTTCAATGGGTGAAATGATATTGAATATAGCCCATCAATGGAGACAACCATTATCTACAATCTCCACTGCAGCTACAGGAACAAAACTACAAAAAGAAATGAATTGTTTATCTGATGAACAATTAAATACTGCATTAACAACTATAAATGATTCCGCACAATATTTATCAAAAATAATTGATGATTTTGGAGGTTTCTTTAATGAAAGCAATAATAGAATGAATGAATATAATATTAATGATATTATTGATAAAACAATAGATATTATAAATGAAAAGTTACTAAGTCAAAATATTAAAGTAGTTAAAAATATTAAGGAATTTAAAATATTATCAATAGAAACTGAACTTATTCAAGTTTTAGTTAATATTTTAAATAATGCAGTGGATGCATTAGCTTTAAATAAAAATGAAAAGAAATTAATTTTTATAGAAGCCTATCAAAAAAATAATTATTCATATATAAAAATAAAAGATAATGCAGGAGGAATTCCTGAGAAAATTATAGATAGAATTTTTGAGCCATATTTTACAACAAAACATCAAAAACAAGGTACAGGAATTGGATTATATATGAGTGAAGAAATAGTAAAAAATCATCTAAATGGAACACTTATTGTAAAAAATGATACTTATGATTACCATGATATTGAGTATGTTGGTGCAAAATTTATTATTAAAATAAATTAGATATTTTAAAATAAGAGAAGCAAGTTATAAAGCCCATTATTTTGATTTCATGTTTTATTATGATAAAATATAACATAAATTCAAAGTAAGGGAGTATTATGAAAGAGATATCAAATGAGAATTTTGTATTAAAAATAATTAAATATACTCCTTTAATATTTATTTTAATAGCTTCAATTTTACTTACTGCATATATTTCTTTTGATTATATTAGCTCTTTAAAAAAAGAAAAAGAAAAAATAGAAAATGAATATATAAAATTCAATAAAGAATTAATTAATAATAATATAAATAGTGTCTATAACTATGTAAATAATAAAAATGATAAATCTCATGAGGTTCTAAAAATAAAACTTCAAAATGAAATAAATAATGCTCACAATATTATGTCTTCAATATATGATAAGTTCAAAAATGAAAAAACAAAAGAAGAAATAATCGAAATAATGAAGACAGCTTTACAGAATGTTAGATTTAACGAAGGTAGAGGATATTTCTCAATTCATACAATGGAAGGTATAAATATTTTTCATCCAATATATAAAAATTTTGAAGGAACTTTAGTATTAAATAGAAAAGATATAAATGGCGATTATCCTGTAAGAGAAGCTATATCTATTGCAAAAACAAAAAAAGAAGGTTTTTTTTCTTGGTATTATTATAAACTAAAAGATAAATCAAAACAATTAAAAAAAATTGGTATTGTAAAAGAGTTTGAACCATATAATTTTATAATTACAACTGCTGAATTTGAAGAAGATTTTGAAAATCAAGTAAAAATGGAAATTATAGAATATATAAAAGATCTAGGAGATAGCCAGAATACTCATATTTTTATTATAGATAAAGAGGGAAACTTTTTATTAACAAGAACAGAATTTTCTAATATTAAGGATATTGAAAAAGAGAATATATTTGTTAAATCATATAAGGATCTTATAAATTCTAATGATAAAGATAAATATAGTCAATATGAATATATATCTAACTCAGAAAAGATATCATATCTAAGAAAAGTAGAAGCATATGATTGGATAATAGGAACATATTTTAATTTAGATAAGTTAAATTCAAAGATAAAAGAAAAACAAGAAGAATTAGTAAAAGAGTATGATGAACATATGTATCTTACAATGATAATTACTACTTTTATGACTTTTTTATTTTTAATCTCATCAATGTTTGTTTCAAGATTATTAGAAAAGAAATTTTTAATGCATAAAAAAGATTTAGAAAAACAAATAACAGAAAATAAAAAACAAAAAGAGACTTTAATAAGAGCCCAAGAAGTAGCTCATATTGGAGACTGGAGATATGATTTACAAAGTAATGAAATTTTTTTATCAGATGAAATTATTCGTATATTTGGTTTTGATAAAAAAGATAAAAATATATTTGCATATGAATTTATTAAAAATATAATTGTATCTGAAGATATATTGCCTTTAGAAGATTCACTAAATAATTGTATAAATAAAGGTGTTGAACATAAATTAATTTACAGAATAAAAAGAGAAAATGATGATATTCGATGGATAGACTGTAGAGGAAGATTAGAAGAAGATAAATCTTCTATTATTGGAACAGTGCAAGATATAACTGATAATAAAAATCTTGAAATAGAAAAACAACAAAAAGATGAGTTATTATATCAACAAAGTAAAATGGCAGCTATGGGTGAAATGATAGGAAATATAGCACACCAATGGAGACAACCACTTTCTACAATTTCTACTGCATCAACGGGAACAAAATTACAAAAACAGATGAATTGTTTGAGTGATGAAGATTTATATTCAGCCTTAACTTCTATAAATAATTCAGCTCAATATCTATCTAAAACAATTGATGATTTTAGAGATTTTTTTAATCCAAGTAATAATAAAGTTAGTGAATTTAATATTTCAGATAGCATTTCTAAAACTTTAAATTTAGTAAAAGCACAATTTGTTGCAAAAGATATAGAGATTATTCAAAATATAGAAGATTGTAAAATTAACTCAATAGAAAATGAATTAATTCAAGTATTAGTAAATATTTTAAATAATGCAAGAGATGCTTTAGATGCGACACAAAATCAAAAAAGATTAATCTTCATAAATGTATATTCAAAAGATGATACTTTGTATTTAGAAATACAAGATAACGCAGAAGGAATACCCGAGGATATAATAGATAGAATATTTGAACCATATTTTACAACAAAACATCAATCCCAAGGCACAGGTATTGGTTTATATATGAGTAAAGAAATTGTTGAAAAACATTTAAGTGGTAAACTACAAGTATCTAATAAAGAGTATATATTTGATGAGTTTTCCTACTTTGGTGCTTCTTTTACAATTGAGATTCCAAAAAATCAGATTTTATAATACTCTAATTTAATATTGTCACAATTTCTATACAATAATTTTGCTATTATTCCACATTGTTTTATCGAAACAAAAATTATTTATACTGAAAAAGGATTATAATCCATGAAAAAAACTTTATTAGGAACAGCTGTATTATTAGCATTATTAACAGGTTGTTCAGAAGAAGGAAAAGCACCTGAGCAAACTCAAGCAGTAAGCGAAGAAGTTAAAAAAGATGATGCTATGCCTGTTATGATAATGCCATCTAATGAAGAACTTGAAAAAGAAGATTCAATGCCAGTTCTTTTAAATCCATCTGATGAAGAACTTGAGAAAGATGAATTTATTCCAAAAGAGGGTGAAGAAGAACTTCCTATTCAAGATGAAGAACCAATAGAACAAGAGCAAGGTAAATAATTTTAAATTCGTGTTTAAAAAATTCTGTGCTAATTGTAACTAGCACAGAATATTTTTTATAAAAAAACTCCATTTATTAAATAAAATTTAATCACATAAAAACTGCAAATAAATACAAAGATAGTATTAAAAATCAAAGAATATTTATAAGTATAATTTAACTCTTCATTAATAAAAGCTTTTAAAATATAAGAAGCAACTCCAAAAAAAGTACCTAAAAAAAGTGTTGACCAAATAAAATATCCTATAAAATGGTACTCTTTTTGTAACATGCAAAAAGGACATTGATGGGTTGGAAGCTCATATACATAAGTTGAGAAAAAGTAAGTAACCCCATAATATGCAATATATAAAAACATAAAGTTTACAATTAGATTTAATAAAGCTTGCTTTTGAATATTTATAAAAACAATAAGTAAATATAAGAGATAAAATATAATTAAAAGCATAGAAATACTTAAATCAAAAGGTATTTTAGTTCCTAGATTATTTACTCCAAATATTGTAGAACAACACATAACAGGCTCAGTTGTAGGAATTCCATTTAAAAAAAGAAAATCTAAAAGTGTTTCAATGGTGCAAAGTGTAAAAATAAAAGTGTAAAATAAATACTTCTTTTTTGTAAATGGATAAGTTTTTGCTTTTAAATCCAAAGAATTGATTATCAACCAAACACCAATAAAAAATAGTATCAATATTTTAAGACTTAAGTTTATTTGTCCAAATTCATTTGCTCCCACAATTCCAGCAGCACACATAGCTCCTGGGACTATATTTGATAAATTATCTAAACTATATGCAAAGTAGGGGAAAAGAAATATTTTTACTACTAGAGTAAAACTTATGATTAAAATCACTAAATAAGAAGTTTTTTCCAGTTTATATTGTTTTGTAGTAGTTTTTTCATAATCCCAATTTTTAATAATAGAAATTGAAAAATAAAATGCAATAAAAAGTAAGATAAATAAAACGATTTGTATAAAAAGATATATTACAATTTCATTTGAAAGAAGAATACTACTCACAAATCATTCCATTTTTTATATTGATAATTTTATCTACAAAATCAAGATTTTCAAATATTGGATCATGGGTTGCTACAATAATTGTTTTATTTAGTTTTTTAAACTCTCTTAGACTTTCTATAAACTTCATTGAATTATCATGGTCTAAATTAGCCGTAGGCTCATCACAAAGGATAATATCAGGATTATTAACCAATGCTCTTGCAATTGCACATCGTTGCTTCTCACCACCTGAGAGGTTATATACAAGTTCATCTTTTTTATGTTCAATATTTGCAAGAATAAGTGCTGTTTTACTCATATCATCTATTTGTTTTTGAGAATATCCAAGGGGAATAAGAGGAATAGAAATATTGTCTTTTACATTTAGTTCATTAAATAAATTATATGATTGAAAAATAAAGCCTAATTTTTTAGCTCTAAAATTTGAAGCGTGTAAATCAGGAAGTTTAGCAATACTTTCATCATCAATTTTTATATCCCCACTTGTGGGTTTTAATAAAGTTCCAATTATTGATAAAAGAGTTGATTTCCCACTTCCACTAACTCCTTTTAGTATTACACATGATGAAGTTGTTATTTCTATATTTATATCTTTTAAGGCATGGAACTCTTTTTTTGTATTTTCATTGAATATTTTATTTAATTTTGTGATTTTTATCATTTCATACTCTCTGTTGAATCTATAATTGCTACTTTCCAAACAGGAATTAAAATAGCACTTAAAAAAGGAATTATAAAAAATAAAAATAGGGTTATTAAAGTACTAACTTCTACATTTGCATTAAAAATAAACTCATTTTGCATATTTGAAGAACCTATAAATACATTTTTTAAAATAGGTGCATTTAAAACAAAAACAAAAATATATGAAAAAATACATCCAATAATAAATGCCATAAATGCAACTATAAAGTTTTCCATGATTTTTAATTTTATAATATCTTTAATACTCCAGCCAACTGCTTTTAAAATCCCAATCTCTTTTTTATCTCCTAAACTAATCATTGAATATCTTTGATATAAGATTAATGTAAAAGTTAAAATAACAACAATAAATAAAATCAGAAAAATTCCACCTTTGTAGTTGAACATATTTTCATACTCTTTTTTTAGATTCTCTTTTTGCAGTATTCTTGTGTCTGAGTGTTTTAAAATTAATTGCTCTTTTACATTTGGTCGTTCTAAATTATTTGGAACATTTAATATAATATCTGTGCACTCATTTTCATTTATATTTAAAATCTCTTTTGCAAGATTTATATCCATGATTATTAAATCATTTGCTACAAGATTTGCTTCTTTTGGTAAGTCTTTAAATATTTTTATCTCTTTTAATTCATTATTTGCAAGTTTAAAATCATATGAGTCAAAGTAATGATATTTATCAAATAGTTGTTTAATTCCATTTCCAATAATCATAGAATCTTTTTCTAAAAAATTTGATATATCTAAGTGTGCTAATAAATCTTTTATATTTTTATTAATTGTTTCTTCGAAAAAATCTACACCAATAATTGTAAAATAAACATTTTCTGGCATAAAATAGTATTGACCATAAACTCTTTGTTGAACATTCTCAACACCATTTATTTCTCTAAAATCATCAACCCAAGAGTTAGGAGTATATAAAGTTTTCCCACTATTTATTTTTTGAATTACAAAGTCACTTTGATTATTTAGTGTTGAAAAAATTTCTTTTTTAAGTGTTGTTGAAATAAATAGTATAGAAGCACTTAAAAAAACAATTAAAATCGATATTAAAAAAACTGCTATGTGTTTACTTTTATGTTTTGCAAGTAATAAAAATAAAAAGTTTAAAAATACGCTATTTTTCATATACAAAATCCAAATAATTAATTTGTAGATTCATAGGATAAATATCATTTGAAAAATCTTTATACTCTTTTATTCTATTTTCATATATATTGTTTGAAAAAGATATATTAGGAAGTTTTGTAATAGCACTTATTTTAGATGGATAATTTATTTTATCACTTGAATTAAAAAACAATAGAAAGAAAAAAAACAATAAAATTATAGTAATTGAAAAAATAAATTTTTTTGATAAAGTAGTAATAATAAACTCCTTTTAATCTAAAAAGTATTCTATCTATTTTTAGTTAATTAATAGTTAAAAATTTTTTTATAAATAAAAAAATCAAATTTATATTTGTTAATTAATTATTTAAGATGGCTATAAAGCCCTAAATAAAGGCCTTAAGTCTTGCTTAATAAGTTATATATGATAAAAAGTATATAATTGCGCGAATGTTTAAGGAGAAGAGATGCCAAATAAAAGTCAAATTGATGAGCTAAAAGTAATTTTACTTGAAAGAAAAGAAAATATATTATCTAATATTAATAGTAGCAGATTAAATATTGATCAATTAAAAGAACAAGATATTAAAGATGATTTAGATTATGCTGAACTTGTAAGTGATTCTTTCACAGAAGGAATGATTGCAAATCATCAACTAGAAGAGTTTAAACAAATTGAAGAGGCTCTTGTTAAAATATCAAAAGGTACTTATGGTATTTGTGATATGTGTAGTGTTGTTATTCCTTTAGGAAGATTAAAAGCAAAACCATTTGCAAAATTCTGTACAGAATGTAGAACAGTTTATGAACATGAATCTGTAAAAAGAGTAAAAAATTGATAGAACGATTTTATCCTGCTAATGATAAAGTTTTAAATTTCAAGTTTGTACAAAATGATGAAGATTTTATAGTTGAAGAACAAGCTATAAAATTTTCTGGTGCAGGAAGTTTTTTAGTTTTAAAAATAGAAAAAACAAATTGTGATACTTGGGAATTAATAGATAGGTTAGCAAAATTTTTAAATATTTATTCAAATGAAATTGGATATGCAGGTTTAAAAGATAAAAGAGCTACAACAATTCAGTATATTACAATCCCAAAAAAATACTCAAAAGAAATCAAACTTTTTAAGAATAAAAAAATCACTATACTTGATACATATTTACATAATGCAAAACTTAATATTGGTGACTTAGAGGGAAATCGTTTTAAGATAAATCTTCATAAAGTAGAAATTGCTGATGTAAATCATATTCAAAAAATCATAAAACTTATTTCAAGAGATGGTATGCCGAACTATTTTGGTTATCAAAGATTTGGAAAAGAAGTTGTTGATAATTTAGCAAAAGCTAAAGATGTTGTTTATGGTGAAGAGATAGTTAAAGATAAAAAGCTTTCAAAAATGTTAGTTGCTGCTTATCAAAGTAGTTTTTTTAATGCTTGGCTTGTTGAAAGATTAAAGCTTTCAAAAGATTATTTTGATCTATTAGATGGAGATGTTTTTCTTGATTTAGAAAAAGATAAAATTTTTACTCCAAAATCAATTACTGCAAATATATTAAATGATTTTAAAAATTCTAAAATAACTCCAACAGGACTTCTTCCTGGTCGTAAAGTATTCAAAGCGATGGGTGACGCAAGACAAATTGAAGAAAAGTATGATGATCTATATATTCAAGAAAAAGGGTATAGAAGAGAAGCTATAGTTTTCCCAAGAGAGATATCATGTAAATATGATGCTGCTAATAAAGTATGTACTTTAGATTTTATCTTGCCTAAGGGTTCATATGCAACAGTTTTAGTTGAGTATTTAGCTAATAGAAACTTTTCATAGAATTAAAAAAAACTTAGTAAAAAAAAGGGATATTTGGAAAAACCAAATATCCCTTTTTTAATTTCAAATTTTTATTTATGGTAGAGTTATATATTGTGAATCAAAATATATTCTATTACCAATGGCAATCATTCTTTCTTCGTTATCAAAGCTAAAGTCATAAATAACACTTGAAGTGAAGTCTTTATTTATATTGATTAAAAATCCTTGAGATTCAACTGCATATAAAGAATCAGTAAATGCTAATGCATGTATTTTTGCATATTTATACTTTTTACTTGCAACTTCATTTAAATTAGGAGTTAATTTCTTAATTTGACCATCAATTGTAGCCACATAGATATCTTCTTTATTTACTATAATATCTCTTACTTCATAATCTTTAGATATAACTTCTTTTGGAGAAATTGAAACTATTTTATTTGGACTTGCAACAATAAGTGTTTGTGAGCTTTCAATAACATTTAAAGAAATGATATTGTTAAATTCATTATCAGGGTCAACAGCTATGTTTTTGATTGATTCATAGTTCACTGATGAAACAATAATAACTTTTCCATTTAGAGTTGGGAATAAAACTAAATTACCCATAAAATATGGATTTGTAATTCTTGTGTCATTTGCTAAAGAAAGAGGTAAGTACTCTTTGAATAATGTTTTAGAAGTAGCTAAATCTTGTAATTCAATAGTATTATTTGAATATACAAGTGCTAATTTTCCATCTTTTAAAGATGCAGCAACAACAACATCTTTCATAGTTTTTTCTTCATTACCTATTAATATCTTATCAAGATAGTTTGTAGCAATTACTTTTCCATCTTCTGTAACATTAAGGAAATCAAATCCTTCTGGTAATTCTATTGTAGAAATTCCATTTTTTGTTAAGAATTTTTTATCTTCAAGTGTAGCACCAATTTTATTTATTGATGTGATTGATGAATGTAATGATTCTTTACTTAATACGATGTTATTACTTACATCTTCTGGTTCAAAGTATTTCTTACCAGAACAAGCAGTAAATAAAAGCAGAGCAGAGATTGAAATTAAAAGATATTTCATATTTTTTCCTTATTTTGTAAGTAAATAGTGATTTAATAAATTAGCTAACTCAAACGCTTTTGATGTTTGAGGAATTAATTTTAAGACAGTTTTAGCATCTTCATATTTACCTTCGTTTGATAATAATAAAGCCTTGTTAAAAAGTGCAAATTCTTTTAATAAAAAATCTCCTTGCATAGATAAGTTACTTAATTCATCAATATTTTTATTTGATAATGCAACTTGATATTGTGCTAGTTCTTTTAATACAGGAATATTTATATTAACAGCTTTATTTTCATTTTTACCTTGTAAAAATAAAGCAACTTCATAAAGCTTTTCATTTTTATTTTTTAATAATTCAAGTGCTTCTTTATCATTGTTATTTTGAAGTACTTTATTAAAAGCTAGATTTGCTTCTAATTTATTAGATTCATCAACATTTTTTTTAATTACGAATCCGATAGACCCAATTACAATTACAGCAATACTTGCAAAGATTAATGTTCTGTATTTTTTGTAAAATCTTTCACCTTTTACGAAACTTTCAAGAAATTTTTCTTGGCTATTTAATTCTTCTTTAACATAATCAACATTTTCTTTTATACTCATTTTTATAACCTTTTCAAAAAGTAATTAATATGATACAAAAGTTTTAATAAAATCTTACTTTTATAAACTTTTTTGTATAATATTTCTCTATAAATTTATAAGGTTTTAAAAATATGAAGAAATTATTATTAGCTTCTACATTAGCTGTGGTTCTATCTCAAACTCTTTTTGCAAAAGAGGAAGTTGTAGCACCTGAACAATCAAGATTTGAGTCGTTATCAAAATTAACAAAAGTTATAGGAACAGTTGAAAAGTATTATGTTGATGACATAAAACTACAAGAAATTGTTGATAAATCATTAAAAGGTTTAATGCAAGAACTTGATGCACACTCAAGTTATCTTGATAAAAAAGCCTCTAAAGAGATGAATGTACAAACACAAGGTGAATTTGGTGGTTTAGGAATTACTGTTGGTATGAGAGATGGTGCCTTAACAGTTATATCACCAATTGATGATACTCCTGCTTTTAAAGCTGGAATAAAACCTTTGGATATTATTTTAAAAATTGATGATACATCATCAATAAACATGACATTAGATGAAGCTGTTGCTTTAATGAGAGGTAAGCCAAAGACTAATATTGTTTTAACAATTGTTAGAAAAGGTGAATTAAAGCCATTAGAAATAAAAATTCAAAGAGATATTATAAAAATTCAATCAGTATTTGCTAAAACAATTGAAAAAGAAGATTTATTATATTTAAGAGTTGCAAGCTTTGATGCAAATGTAACTGAAGATTTAGAAAAAATTATAAATGAAAACAAAAATAAAAAAGGATTTATTCTTGATTTAAGAAATAATCCAGGAGGATTACTATCTCAAGCAATTGGAGTAGTTGATTTATTTGTTGATAAGGGAATTATTGTTTCTCAAAAAGGTAGAAATGCTGAGGATGAAGAGAAATTTGAAGCATCAAGTTCAAATACTAGAACTAGCTTACCTTTAGTTGTACTTGTAAATGAAGGTTCTGCATCTGCTTCTGAGATTGTAAGTGGATCATTACAAGATCATAAAAGAGCTATTATAATTGGTGAAAAAACTTTTGGAAAAGGTTCTGTTCAAGCAGTACTTCCAATTGATAATGAAAGAACTGAAAATATTAAATTAACTATTGCGAAATATTATTTACCAAGCGGTAGAACAATTCAAGCCGTTGGAGTGACTCCTGATGTTCTAGCAAGTGCTGGAAAAGTTACACAAGCTGAAGATAATGCTTTCAAAATAAAAGAAGCAGACTTAAAAAAACATCTTGAAGGCGAACTTGAAAAAGTAAGTGATGTAAAAAAAGAAGTGAAAGCTTTAGCAAGTGAAACTAAAAAAGTAATCACAAGTGAAGATATTTTAGAAGATAATCAATTAAATACTTCTATTGCTATCTTAAAAAGTTTAATTATAATGAATAAGTAGGAGAATAAATGAAAATTAGTGATATTGTTGCCCTTGGTCTTTGGCCTGATTCAAAAAAAACAACATCTCAAAAAGGTATATCTGAATTAGAAGATTTAGGATATAACTTATTTTATATTGGTAAAAATGCAGACCTTTACACATGTCCAGGTGAAGATGCAAAAGTATTATTAGTAAGAAGTGATAGATGTTCAGTTTTTGATATTCCATTAAATTTATTAATTGATGGAAAAGGTGTTTCTCAAACAGCTATTTCAAATAACGGTGCTGAGTTTGCAAAAGAAGCAGGAATTAGAACTGCAATTTTATCTGAAAAAGTAGATCAAAGTTTAGCAATTGCACCAAGATGTCAACTTATGGAATTATGTAAACCATTGGAAGCGCAAATTGATGGTGAAGTAGTTCAATTTGAATTGATTTTTAGAAACTATTTAACGGGTTCTTTATTTGATGCTTGTCAAAATGGAAATGACCCATATGGTTTAAACTTACCTTCAAATTTACCACAATGGTCTAAATTTGAAACACCAATTTTTACTCCTACAACAAAAGGGATTAAAGATGAGCCTTTAAATAGTGAAAAAGTAAGAATTAAATTTCCTGAAATTGTTACAAGTCTTGAAAAATTATTTAAAGATTTTACAGCATTTGCAGAAGATAGAGGGATTATTGTTGTTGATACAAAATTTGAAATATTTGTTAATTCAAAGGGTGAATGGGTTTTAGGTGATGAAGTTTTAACTCCTGAAAGTTCAAGATTTATTTCAAAAGAAGATTTTGACGCAGCTAATTATATTTCAATGGATAAACAACTTTTAAGAGATTTTGGAAAAGCTAATAACTGGAAAGAAAAATCAAAAGATCTTAAATCTGGTGAAAAATTAGAAGTAAATGTTCCTCAAACTATTAAAGATAAAATTCTAAATGGATATACAACTATATTAAATAGATTAAGTAAATAGTTTAATCAAAGGAAGGGCAGACTTCCTTGTCTAAAATGCTATAAGGCAGTTTTAGATATAATCGCAAAAATATAAATAGAAGGTGACAAATGAAAGCAATTGTAAATGTAGGATTAAAACAAGGTGTACTTGACGATCAAGGTAAAGCAACGCATCATGCGTTAGATACATTAGGTTTTAAAGATTTAGTTAAAGATGTAAGAATTGGTAAACAAATTATTATAGAATTAAATTCTTCAGATGAAGCAACAGCAAAAGAAGAAGTTACAAAAATGTGTCAAAAACTTTTAGCTAATACAGTTATTGAAGATTACGATATAGAAATAGTAGGTTAATATGAAAATTTCAGTATTACAATTTCCTGGAACAAACTGTGAATATGATACAAGATACGCTTTTGAGCAATTAGGTTGCGAAGTAGAAATTATTTGGCATAAAGAAAAAACTATTCCTGAAGATACAGATTTATTAGTAATTCCTGGAGGATTCTCTTATGGTGATTATTTAAGATCTGGAGCAATTGCTAGATTTGCTACTATTATGGACTCTGTACAAGCTTATGCTGCAAAGGGTGGAAAAGTATTAGGAATTTGTAATGGATTCCAAATTTTATTAGAAGCTGGATTATTACCAGGTGCTATGAAAAGAAATGATTCTTTACATTTTATTTCAAAATATCATACTTTAAAAGTTATTGATAATGACAATGCTTTCTTATCGTTATTAAAAAAAGATGAAGTATTAAATATTCCTGTAGCACACCATGATGGAAATTATTATATTGATTCTCATGGATTAAAAGATTTAGAAGAAAATGGTCAAATTCTTTTAAAATATTGTGATGAAAATGGTAATGTAGTTAATATGAATGGTTCAGTATCAAATATTGCAGGTATTTGTAATAAAGAAAAAAATGTTTTTGGTTTAATGCCACATCCTGAAAGAGCTATTGAAAAATTATTAGGCTCAACAGATGGTATTAATATGTTAAAGGGTTTTTTACAATAAAGAGAAGTTTCTCTTTTTGTAAAAAGAAAAATGAAAAAAACATTTTATCTAATAATTTTCTTAAATATTTTCTTATCTATAAATCTTTTTGCTGCAAAAAATTTATATCTTTCTTATAAAAAAGTTCCAAATCAAGCATATAAAAATCAAAAAATAGAAGTTATTGTTAAAGCTTTAATTACAACAGATAATTTTGATGCTTTGTCTACATCTTTTTCCGACTCGTCAAATGCAAGTGTTTTAAATCCAAATAGCTCTTGGAGAAAAGTATCAAATGATACTTATGAAAATAGTTATTACTTTAAAATAAAGCAAGGTAATTTTAGATTACCAGATATAAGTGTTAAACTATTATCAAATGGTTCTACAATAGATGTTAGTGATTTATCAAGCCCATCACTTAGATATTCAGATATTGGTACGGGAGATAGTAGATTCTCAGGAGTAATAGCTGATAAATTTATATTAAAAGCTTATAAAACTAAACAATATAACAATAAAGAAGCTTTAACAATAATTGATGTTGATGCACAAAACTCAAATCTAGAAGATTTTAAATTGCAAGGTATAACAGAACAAGGTGTTTCAAATATTAAAGATGAGGGTGGTACACAAAATTTAGTTTACTATTTTGTTACTCCTATATTTGAAAAGAAAGTTGTTTTTACTTATTATAATTTAGCAACAAAAAGTTTTAAAGATGTAAAAATTCCTTTAATTTTACAAAATGAATTAGTAAGTACTCAAACAGATTTGAATCCTAATGACTCTAATTTTGAAAAATATAAGAAAATATTTTCTATAGTAATTTTTGTAGTTTTACTTATTTTACTTTTACTAAAAAGAAATAAAATATTATTAGCTTTAACACTTATCTCTTTTATTATTGCCCTTTTATATAATTTACCAAATAGCAAGGGAATTGTAAAAAAAGATTCATATATTTATATTTTGCCAACTAAAAATTCTACCATATTTTTTAAAGTAGATAGTAATCAACATGTGGAAATATTACAAAGAAAAAATGGTTTCATAAAAGTTTTAGGACTTGATAATGATTTTATCGGTTGGATAAAGGAAGATAGTTTTGGAACGAATTAGAGGAATAATACTTTTAATACAATTTTCAATTACAGTAGCAATTACTGTAGTTTTGATGTATACATTTAGAAATCATACACATAAAGTAATAAAGGCATGGATGTCTTTTCAAATCTTTGTTTTAGGTATTAAAATTGAGACAGAAGGGAAATTAGATGATTCATGTGATATGGTTTTAATGAATCATCAATCACTACTTGATATTATTGTAATAGAATATATTCATAATAGAGATTTGGCTTGGGTTGCAAAAAAAGAAATAGCTGATCTTTTCTTTTTTGGACATATAATAAAAGCACCACGAATGATAAGTATAGATAGAGAAAACAAAGCAGGTTTAATTCATTTATTAAAAGAAGCAAAAGATAGACTTGATAAAAAAAGACCTATTGCTATGTTTCCTGAAGGTACTAGAAGTGATGGTACAAAAATGTTAAGTTTTAGACCAGGTGCTAAAATGATTGCAAATAAATATAATTTAAAAGTACAACCAATTGTATTATTTAATACAAGAAATATTGTAGATTCAAAAAGACTAAAAGCAAGTCCTGGAATTGTTAAAGTTGTTTTTTTAGATCCTGTTCAAGCTGATAAAACTACAAATTGGTTTGAGCAAACAGAAGAAAACATGAAAGAAGCTTTTAATAAAGAGTATAAGAATTATGTTTCTTAGCTGGCAAACAATTCTAGCAATTGGCCTTGGAGGATTCTTAGGAGCAGTTGCTAGAGCTTATGCTGTTCATTTAACAAACAAGTACATACCAATAGAATTTCCCTTAGGAATTCTTCTTGTTAATCTTATTGGATCTTTTATAATAGGTATTCTTTTTGCCTATTTCTCACATTATACGGTTTCTATAAACTTAAAAGCATTTCTTACAACAGGTTTCTTAGGGGCACTAACAACTTATTCAACTTTTGCTATTGAATCTTATTTATTATTTGGTACTTCAATTTATTTAGCACTTACAAATATAGCATTAAATTTATTTGGAACTATAATTGCTGCGGGAAGTGGCTATAAACTAATTCATTATCTTCTAAAGTAGTCTTTCAAAAATTCTTTAAGCATTATATAGTTATAATATTCGCAAAATTCATTAGAAGGATAAGTCATGAGTATGCCTGGTGGTATGGAGTGGTTATTAATTGCGTTCGTAGTTTTATTATTGTTTGGTGGTAAGAAAATACCAGAATTAGCAAAAGGTTTAGGTTCAGGAATTAAGAACTTCAAAAAAGCTGTTAAAGATGATGAAGATGAAGTTGCTGAAGTTAAAAAGTCAGATGAAATTGAGAAAAAATCAGAAGCTACAACTGCTGATAAAAATGAATCAAAACAAGTATAAGAGAAAGTATTGCAAAATTTAGTAAAAGAATTTATTGAAAAAACTTTAAATACAAGTGTAGTCCTAGAAAAACCAAAAGATATTTCTTTTGGTCATTATGCAACTCCTGTTGCATTTTCTTTGGCTAAAGAATTAAAAAAATCACCTATGGCTATTGCTGATGAATTAGTTTTAAAATTTGTAGACTGTTCAATGTTTGAGAAAGTGGAAGCGGTAAAAGGTTTTATAAACTTTAAATTATCAAATTCATTTTTACAATCATTAGTTGATCAGGCATTATCAAATAGAAATGATTTTGCTAGACAAGACAAAAAAAATGAAAAAATTTTATTAGAATATGTTTCTGCAAATCCTACAGGACCTTTACACATAGGTCATGCAAGGGGTGCAATTGCTGGTGATTCACTTGCTCGTGTTGGAAAATATCTAGGTTATGATATTACAACAGAATATTATATTAATGACGCTGGTGCACAAATGGATCTTTTAGGTTTATCTGTATGTTTAGCTGCAAGAGATTTTATTTTTAACGAAACAGTTGAATATCCAGAAACTTACTATAGAGGCGATTATTTAATTGATATTGCTAATATAGTAATTGAAAAATTTGGAAAAGAAATTATTTATGACGAATCAAAATATAAAGAAATAGCATTTTTTTCAAAAGATTTAGTTATGGATATAATAATTAAAGATTTAAAAGATTTAGGTATAGAATTTGATAATTTTGTATCTGAGAAATCTTTATATCCATCTTGGGATAGCACAAAAGAAGTTTTAGAAAAAAATGGTTCACTTTATGAAAAAGATGAAAAGATTTATCTTAAATCAACTGCATATGGTGATGATTCAGATAGGGTTGTTGTAAGAGACAATGGAATTCCTACTTACCTTGCAGGTGATATAATTTATCATAAAGATAAGTTTGATAGACCATTTGACAAATATATAAATATCTGGGGTGCTGATCATCATGGATATATACCAAGAGTTAAAGCTGCGATTGAATTTTTAGGATATGATTCTTCAAAACTTGAAGTAATCTTATCACAAATGGTTCAACTTTTAAAAGGTGGTGAACCTTATAAAATGAGTAAACGTGCTGGTAATGTTATTTTAATGTCTGATATCACAGAAGAAATTGGATCAGATGCTTTAAGATTTATATTTTTAACAAGAAAAAGTGATACTCATTTAGAGTTTGATATTGATATGTTAAAAAATCAAGATTCATCTAATCCTATTTTTTATATAAATTATGCACATGCTAGAATCAATCAAGTTTTTGTTAAAGCTGGAATTACTTTTGAAGATATAAAAGATGTAAGTTTTGAAAATCTAAATCAAGATGGATTAAACTTAGTTTATGAATCTTTACTTTTAGAATCAATTTTAAATGAAGCATTTACAAAAAGAGATATGCAAAAAATTACTGAATATTTATATTCTTTAGCTTCAAGTGTACATAAATTTTACAATGAACATAAAGTAATAGGTAGTGATGAACAAAATACTTATTTAAAAGTTCTTAGTATTGCATCATTAAGTATAAATGTTGGATTATCATTATTAGGAATTAAAGCTAAGGAGATAATGTAATGAAATGGGTAATATTAATTTTAGTAATAATTGTTGGTTATGCTATTTACACAGATAATATGGGTGGCGCGAGAGATGCTGCTGGAAATTATAACAAAATTATGAAAGGAGGAGAGAAGTAAAATTCTCTCCTTTTTTTATTCCTCTTCTTTTGTACCTAATTTAGATAAAAAGTCTTCAAGTGAATATTTTTTTCTATAATTTTCACTCATTAAGTGAATAAACATATCACCTAAATCGACAATAGTCCATTCATCATCTTCATCTACTCTTAAAAATTCTTCACCTGTTGGTTTTAAATCAGTTCTTAAGTAGTTTAATAATGCATATCCATGTTTTGGATTTAATGTTGTAGCAATTACAACATAATCAACTATATAGTCTTTTGATGTTAAATCAATAATTTCTATATTTTCCGCTTTTTTATCATCTAATATTTTTCTAATGTTTTCTAATCTAGTGCTCAAAAACTTTACCTTTTTTTGTTAAGATTTAATATATCATCTTTAATTTCTCTTGGAATATAATCTAAATTGATTTTTTCTCTTAGTTGTGTTGAACTAATATCAATATTTATATCCAAACATTTAAACTCGTTAGCTTTTTTTGATTCAAATCCAGCTCTAGAAGCAATTACAAATTCTACAAGTTCTTTTAACTCTTCATACTTATACCATTTTTCTAAATTTTTCATATTATCTTCACCAATGATTAAATAAATCTTTGATGGATTATATAAATTTTTTAAATAATTTACAGTATTAATAGAATAACTTGGAGCCAGTTGATTTATTTCATAATTTGAAACTTCAACTTTTTCAAATTTTATAAAAACTTTTTTTAATAATTCAAATCTAGTTTGTGGATCTAAATAAAAGCTACTTTTGAAAGGGTTTAGATAAGTAGGAACGACAATTAACTTATCAATATCTAGTTTCTTCAATGCATTTTGAACAATAGCAACATGTGCTAAATGTAATGGGTCAAAACTTCCACCAAATATTGCAATTCGCACCTATTTAAAACCTTTGTAATATACTTAAATATTATTATAGCAATTTTTCGATAAAATATCTACACTTAGATTTATATAAAGGGAAAATATGGCTGTTAAAGTTGCAATAAATGGTTTGGGTAGAATTGGTAGATGTGTTGCAAGAATTGTTGCAAGTAGAAATGATGTTGAATTAGTTGCTGTAAATGCTAGTGGCAGTGAAGAAATGATTCAATATAATCTAAAATATGATACTGTTCATGGTCCTCGACAAGATATAAAAGTTGAAGATGGATATATTTATATTGGTAACGATAAAGCTAAATTATTAAATGAAAGAGAACCTGCTAAACTTGATTTTGCATCATATGGTGCTGATGTAGTTTTAGAATGCACAGGTGCTTTCTTAACTAAAGAATCTGTTCAAGCGTATATTGACAACGGTGTTAAAAAAGTTGTTATGAGTGCTCCTGCAAATGACGATACACCTACTTTTGTAATTGGTGCAAATGAAGATAAATATGCAGGTGAGCCAATTGTTTCAAATGCTTCTTGTACTACTAATGGTTTAGCACCAGTAGCACGTGTACTTGATGATGCATTCGGAATTGAAAAAGGTTTAATGACTACAATTCACTCATATACAAGTTCACAACCTATCTTAGATGGAAAAGATAAAAAAGATCCAAGAAAAGGAAGAGCAGGAGCTACAAACTTAACACCATCAAGTACAGGAGCTGCAAAAGCTATTGGAAAAGTAATGCCTCACTTAAATGGGAAATTAAATGGTCAAGCAATTAGAGTTCCAACTCCAAATGTTTCATTAGTAGATTTAACAGTTACTTTAAATAAATCTGTAACTGCTGCTGAAGTAATTGCAGAATTTAAAAATGCAAGTACTGGAAAATTAAAAGGTATTTTAGGTGTTGATGAAGAATACAGAGTAAGTTCTGACTTTAATGGTGAAACATTATCAACAGTAGTTCCCGTTGATACAATTCAAGTAATTGGTGGAAATATGGTAAAAGTTTTATCATGGTATGACAATGAATGGGGATACTCTACAAGACTTGTAGAAATGGGTATTCACGTAGCTACTAAATAATTTTAACTAAGGAAGCATTTTGAAATTACAAGAAATTAAAAATATTGATATATCAGGGAAAAAAGTTTTCATTAGATGTGATTTTAACGTACCAATGGATGAGTACAATAATATTACTGATGATAGAAGAATTAGAAGCGCATTAAATACTATTAGATATTGTATCGATAATGATTGTGCAGTTATTTTAGCATCACATTTTGGTAGACCAAAAGGTGGATTTGAAGAAGAGTTTTCATTACAACCAATTGCAAAAAGATTACATACTCTTTTAAAACAAGAAATAAAAATGGCTCCAAGTATTATTTGCGATGAAACAATGCAAATGGCAAAAGAATTACAAGCTGGTGAAATTTTATTATTAGAAAATATGAGATTTGAAAAAGGTGAAACAAAAAATGATGAAGAGTTAAGTGCAAAACTAGCTTCAATGGCAGATGTTTATATTAATGATGCTTTTGGAGTTTCTCATAGAGCTCATTCATCTGTTGAAGGAATTGCTAAATATTTTGATATGGAGCATAAAGCAGCTGGATTTTTAATGGCAAAAGAGATTAAATTCTTTCACCATATTGTTCATAATCCAAAAAGACCTTTTGTATCAATTGTTGGTGGTTCAAAAGTTTCAGGAAAATTAGAAGCTTTACATAATCTTGTACCAAAAGTAGATAAAATTATTATTGGTGGAGGAATGGCATTTACATTCTTAAAAGCTTTAGGACATGAAATTGGTAACTCTTTAGTTGAAGAGGATTTAATTCCAGAAGCTGTTAAAATAATGGAAGAAGCTAAACATTTAGGTGTTAAATTATATTTACCAGTTGACGTAGTTGCAGCAGAAGCATTTAACGCTGAAGCAATAGCAAAAATTGTAACTGTTCAAGAAATACCAAAAGATTGGATGGGATTAGACATTGGGCCTGCAAGTGCTTTATTATTCTCTGAAGCTTTACAAGATGCAAATACAATTTTATGGAATGGACCAATGGGTGTTTATGAAATGGATAAATTTGCAAAAGGAAGTACAAAAATTTCCCATGCAGTTGCATCATCATTTGCTACAACAGTAGTTGGTGGTGGAGATACAGCTGACCTTGTAAGAGTTACAGGTGATGAAGACGAGATGACATTTATTAGTACAGGTGGTGGAGCTTCTTTAGAGTTAATTGAAGGTAAAATTTTACCAGGTGTTAAAGCTCTTGTTATAGAGGACGACAACGAATGATAATTGCAAGTAATTTCAAAACTAATCATACAAGAAAATCAACGGCTTTATTTGTAAATGAAGTTAATGATTATATAAAAAAGAATAATATTTCAAGTGAAGTTTTTGTTTTCCCAACAGCTACTTCTCTTGATTCTTTTAATACGGTTCAAAATTTCTCTATTGGTGCTCAAAATGCTTATCCAACTGTTGCTGGATCATTTACAGGAGAAATAGGAACTTCTCAACTTGATGAGTTTGGAATTAAAACAATTTTAATAGGTCACAGTGAAAGAAGACATATTTTAGGTGAAACACAAAATAAAATTGCTAAAAAATATGACTTTTATAAAGAGTTAGGATATCAAATAATCTATTGTATTGGTGAGCCTTTAGAAGTTAAAAATAAAGGACTTGATCAAACATTAGAGTATATTTATGAACAATTTAATGAAATTGATACAAAGTATGAAAATCTTATTCTAGCTTATGAACCTGTTTGGGCTATTGGAACAGGAGTTACTGCTACTAATGATGATATAAAGAATATACATAGAGCAATAAAAGAGAAATTTCCAAAACCACTTTTATATGGTGGAAGCGTAAAAGTAGAAAATGTTAGAGAACTTTGCCAAATACCAAATGTAGATGGTGCATTAATTGGAACAGCTTCTTGGAAAACAGAAGATTTTATACAAATATTAGAAAATACAAAGGATTTATAAGATGTTTATGAAGGGTAAAAAAGGTGTAATTTTAGGAGTTGCAAATGATAAGTCAATTGCTTATGGTATTGCAAAAGCTTGTATTGCTCAAGGTGCACAAATTGCATTTACTTATTTAAATGATTCTTTAAAGAAAAGAGTTGAACCAATTGCAGCTGAGTTTGGAAGTGCAGATTTTGTATATCCTTGTGATGTATCAAATCCTGCTGAAATAAAAGCATTAAAAGAGTCTCTTGAAAAAGATATGGGACAAATTGATTTTATTGTTCACTCAATTGCATTTGCACCAAAAGAGGGATTATCAGGAAGATTTTATGATATTTCAAAACAAGCTTTTGATATTGCTATGGATGTTTCTGTTTACTCTTTAATTGAAGTTGTAAGAGAATTAAAACCATTATTAAGTGATAACTCATCTGTATTAACTCTAACATATTATGGTGGAGCAAAATATATTCCAAATTACAATCTAATGGGTGTTGCAAAAGCAGCTTTAGAAATGACAACTAAATATTTAGCTGAAGATCTTGGACGTGATGGAATTAGAGTAAATGCAATTTCTGCTGGTCCTATTAAAACTTTAGCAGCTGCAGGTATTGGTGAATTCAGATTTATGCTTAAATGGAATGAAGCTCATTCTCCATTAAAGAAAAATGTATCAATTGACGAAGTTGGAAATTCAGGTATGTATTTACTATCTGATTTATCAAGTGCTGTAACAGGTGAAATTCATTATGTTGACTGTGGTTATAACATTATGGGAATGCCAGCAACTTCTTTCGATGAGAATGGGAAACAAACAATAGCATGGAACGGAGAAAAATAGCTATAAAGCGTAAGCTTTTGGCGAATTTCTGCGTTGACAAGTCAATTTTAAATACTCACTTACTTTAGTAAGCTCCTATTTTAAATTTACTTGTCGCCTTGAACTTTACTCAAAATCTCACACTTTATAACTATTTTTTTTAGTTTTTAGTGTGATTTTTTAATTAAAAAGATTTTACTTTTGAATTTAATTAAATTTTAAATTAAGATTTTAAGAATAGGATAATTATAGAATATGGGTATAAATTTTAAAGAATTAGCGCAAAAATATCAAACACCTTATTATGTGTATGATTTTGATCATATAACTGGTCAGTATGAAGAGTTAAAGAGTTCATTTAAAGCAAGAAAGTCACTTATTGCTTATGCAGTTAAAGCAAACTCAAACTTATCTGTTATTAAACATTTGGCAGATTTAGGTGCTGGTGCTGATTGTGTAAGTATTGGTGAAGTTAAACGTGCTATAAAAGTTGGAATTGCTCCTTATAAAATCATTTTTTCAGGTGTTGGAAAAATTGATTCTGAGATTAAAGAAGCTTTAGAACTTGATATTTTAATGATAAATGTGGAAAGTGATGCTGAGTTAAATAGAGTTGAAATAATTGCTGCTGAACTTGGAAAGGTTGCTAGAATTTCTATTAGAGTAAATCCAAATATTGATCCTCAAACACATCCTTATATTTCAACAGGTTTACATGAAAATAAATTTGGTGTAGATATTGATACTGCAAAAAGAATGTATATTCAATGTAAAAACTCTGATAGTTTAGATCCTGTTGGAATGCATTGTCATATTGGTTCTCAATTAACTCAATTACAACCAATTAAAGAGTCTGTAAAAATTGTTGCTGATTTAGTAAGAAACTTAAAAGCTATAAAAATTGAATTATCATTTATGGATATTGGTGGTGGTTTAGGTATTGTTTATAAAGATGAAGTTTTAATTGATACTAAAGAGTATGCACAAAGTGTATTAGATAATATGTTTGGTTTAGATATTACAATTATTTGTGAGCCAGGAAGATTTTTAGTTGGAAATTCTGGAACTTTTGTAACAAAAGTTTTATATGAAAAAATAAATGGAAACAAAAGATTTATTATTGTAGATGGTGGGATGAATGATTTAATTAGACCATCTTTATATAATGCATATCATAGAATTGAAGTTTTAAATGATAATAAAGAGTTCTCTGATTGTAATATAGTAGGTCCCGTTTGTGAAAGTGGAGATTTCTTTGCTAAAAATGTACAATTACCTAAAACAGAACATAATGATTTAGTTGCTATTTATTCTGCAGGAGCTTATGGCTTTACGATGGCAAGTAACTATAATACAAGAGGAAGAGTAGCTGAAATTGCTATTGAAAATGGTAATGATAGATTAATTAGAAAAAGAGAAACATTTGAAGATCTAATCGCTTTAGAAGAAGAGTTTATTAAATAATTTATATTAGAAAAAGGTTTTATATGAGTGAAGAGGGATTATTAGACTTAAGAAATAAGCTTGATAATATTGATAATAAACTTTTGGAATTAATCAATGATAGAATGCATATTGTTCATCAAGTTGGTGCTTTAAAAGCAAAAAGTGGTGGTGCAATTTATAGACCTGAAAGGGAAAAAGCTATTATTGATAGATTGGAAAAAATCAATAATAATAATGGTGGCTTACTAAATAGAAGTGCCATAGAAGCTCTATTCTTAGAAATCTTTGCAATTTCAAGAAATATTGAATTACCTGAAAATATTGCCTATTTAGGACCTGAAGGAAGCTTTACTCATCAAGCAGCTGAAGGCAGATTTGGTGCTATGAGTTCATATATTTCAATAAGTTCTATAAAAGGTGTATTTAGAGAAGTTAATACTAAAAAAGTAAAATTTGGTGTAATTCCTATTGAAAACTCATCAAATGGAATTGTAACAGATACAATTACATGTTTAAGTGAATATAACTTAAAAATAATTGCTGAAGTTGTATTGGATATTCATCATACCCTTGCTAGTACATGTGATAAAATAAAAGATATAAAAAGAATATATTCAAAAGATATTGCCTTTGATCAGTGTAGAAAATTTTTAACAAATATGGGACTTGATGAAGTTGAGCAAATTCCTGTGGAGTCAACTACAAAAGCTGCAAAACTAGCTGCACGTGAGCCTGGAACTGCTGCTATTTGTGCCCATGTTGGTGCTAAAATACATAATCTTCCAATTTTATTTGAAAATATAGAAGATAAAGATAATAATAAAACAAGATTTTTTATAATAAGTGATTTCGAGAATGCTCAAAGTGGAAATGATAAAACATCAATTCTAGTAAAATTACCTGATAGACAAGGTGTATTAGTTGAGTTTTTGACAGATTTTAATAATGCTGGAATAAATTTAACAAAAATTAAATCACATATTGTTGAAGGAAATTCAATTTTCTTTATAGATTTTGACGGTCATAAAGACGATGAAAATGTTAAAAATATACTACAAAAATACATAAATAGTGTTAAAGTATTAGGATCGTATGTTAAAGAGATAAATGATATTTAAAAATTAAATAATTTAGGAAAGATAGATGGAATTTAATAAAGTATTAGAAAATGTTACAACTTATGAAGCTGGAAAACCAATCGAACTTGTTGTAAGAGAGTATGGTGTAAAACCTGAAAATGTTATAAAATTAGCTTCAAATGAAAATCCTTATGGAACAAGTCCAAAAGTAACTGCAAAAATTCAAGATTTAGCTAAAAATATGTTCGTTTATCCTGATGATTCAATGTATGAATTAAAAGAGGCACTAGCAAATAAATTTGATGTCGAGTCTTCAAATGTAATCATTGGTTCTGGAAGTGACCAAATTTTAGAATATTGTGTACATGCAAAATGTGAAAAAGATTCAAAAATTCTAATGGCAAAAACTACATTTGCAATGTATGAAATTTATGGAAAACAAACAGGTGCAACTATTATCAAAACTGCTGATGATCAGCATAACCTTGAGCAGTTTTCAAAACTATATAAAGAGCATGGAGCTGATGTAATATTTTTATGTTTACCAAATAATCCATTAGGTGAATGTATAGATAAAGATGATGTTTATGCTTTTTTAGAGACAATAGACTCAAATACATTAGTTGTAGTTGATGGAGCTTATCAAGAGTATGCATCTTTTAAAGATGAGAAAAAAAGAATTGTAGCAAAAGATTTAATTACAAAATTCCCAAATACAATCTATTTAGGAACATTTTCTAAAGCTTATGCCCTTGGTGGAATGAGAGTTGGTTATGGTATTGCACAAGCTGATATTATTAAAACTTTATATAAATTAAGAGCTCCATTTAATATTACAACTTTAACACTAGCAGCTGCAATTGAAGCACTAAAAGATGAAGAGTTTGTAAATACTTGTATTGCTAAAAACTTTGAAGAGATGACAAGATATGAAGAGTATGTAACTTCAAAAGGTTTTGAATATATTCCTTCTTATACAAACTTTATAACTATTAAATTTGGTGATAAATTTGTTTCTAAAGAAGTTGCTCAAAAATTACTTGAAACAGGTGTAATTGTAAGAGATTTAACAGGTTATGGACAAAATGCAATTAGAATTACAATAGGTAGAGCAGAGCAAAATACAAAAGTATTTGAACAATTAGACGAAGTATTAGAAAATTTAAAATAAAGTATTATATAAAATGGAAATAAAAGAAAAATCAATTAAAGAGTTAGAAACACTATCACAAGAGATAAGAGATAGAATTATTGATGTGGTATCAAGGAAAGGTGGACATTTTTCATCTACACTTGGAGCTGTTGAATTAACTCTTGGTATGCATTATGTATTTGATGCATATAGTGATCCTTTTATTTTTGATGTATCTCATCAGTGTTATCCTCATAAACTATTAACTGGTCGTTGGGAAGAGTTTGAAACCATAAGACAATTTGAGGGTTTAAGCGGTTTTACTAAACCAAATGAGAGTAATGCTGACTATTTTGTGGCAGGACATAGTTCTACTTCTATTTCTCTAGCTGTTGGAGCTGCAAAAGCTATAAAATTAAAAAAAGAAAAAAGAGTTCCTGTTGTTATGATAGGCGATGGTTCAATGACTGCTGGTATGGTTTATGAAGCTTTAAATGAATTAGGTGATTTAAAATATCCTGTTGTAATTATTTTAAATGACAATGAAATGTCAATTGCAAAACCAATTGGAGCTATTTCAAAATATCTTTCAAAACTTCTTGCAGGAAAATATTACCAAGGCTTTAAAAGCAAAGTTGATAAATTTATTAAAAATAATATGCCAGAAGGAACAATATATATAGCAAAAAGAATGGAAGAAGCTTTAAAGCTAATTACTCCAGGAATTTTGTTTGAAGAGTTAGGAATAGATTATATAGGTCCTATAGATGGACATGATATAAAAGAAATAATTGAAACTTTAGAAATTGCAAAAGCTATGGGAAAACCTGTTATTGTTCATGCACGAACAGTAAAAGGAAAAGGATATAAAGTAGCAGAAGGTCAGCATGAACAATGGCATGGTGTTGGTCCTTTTAATGTTGAAGATGGAGCTTTTGTTAAAAAAGAGGCACCAAAAGCTGCAACTGCAGTATTTGCAGATGCCTTATCAGCCCTTGCATGTAAATATGATAATGTAGTTGGTGTAACTGCTGCAATGCCAAGTGGAACTGGTATAAATAAATTAATGGATAAATTTCCTGAAAGATTTTGGGATGTTGCAATTGCAGAACAACATGCAATTACTTCAATGGCAGCAATGGCAAAAGAAGGATTTAAACCATTTATTACAATATATTCAACTTTTCTTCAAAGAGGTTTTGATCAAATAATCCATGATGTTTGTATTATGAATCTTCCTGTTGTTTTTGCAATGGATAGAGCAGGAATTGTAGGAAATGATGGAGAGACTCATCAAGGTGCTTTTGATATTTCGTTTTTAAGATTTATTCCAAATATGATTTTATTTGCACCAAGGGATAATAAGAGCCTTGAGCAAGGTTTAGAGTTTGCATATACTTTGACTAGCCCATGTGCTATTAGGTATCCAAGAGGTGCCTTTAAAGAGCTTGAATTTGTATCAACTCCTTTTACTTTAGGAAAAGCAGAACTTTTAAAAGAGGGTACTTCAAAAAAACTATTTATCGGATATGGTGCTGGTGTTAGTAGAGCTGTTGATACGGAAGCTTTACATAGTGATGATATAGCTATTTTGGATTTAAGATTTGTAAAACCTATAGATAAAGATATTTTAATTGAACTTTCAAAAAAATATGATGATTGGTATGTTTTTTCTGATTCACAAAAACAAGGTGGAGTTGCTAGTGCAATTTTAGAAGTTTTAAATGATGGAAAAGTTAAAAATGTACAAGTAACAAGTTTTGAATATGAAGATAATTTTATTGAACATGGTGATACTAAAATAATAGAAAAAAGCTTAGAATTACTCCCTGAGCAACTTGTATTAAAGGTGAAATAATGAACGATAACTTTACAAATTTACTTCAAAATTCTTCATTAGAAGAAATATTAGAGATATTAAAAATTAAATTAGAACAAAGTGAAGAACCAGATTTTTGGAAAGAAAAAATTATTCCTTTTACTGAATCTATTTTATCTGTATTACTACCTTTAAAAGAACAAAATATACTATTTAATCCAGAAGGTCAAAGAGTTGAAAAAATAAATTCGGAGCTTTTTTATAGATGGACTGATTTAGTTTGTTTAAAAACACTTGCTTTTATTCTTCAGGAAAGTAATGAAAAAAATACTTTAGTTCGAAGTGATTACAAAAATGTTAAATATGATTATATCGATCTTGAAAAGTTAGGAAGTTACTTGTCTTCAAATAGAATTAATATAATTGATGAAGATAGTTTAGATTTTCCAATGTCTATTTATAATCTTCATCAAGGAATGACTACAATAATAAAAAACTTATTAAAATAAATTTTTTATAATCTTAGGATTTAATATCCTAAGATTTCTTTAACTCTTTTTTGATGTTCTGTTTCTTTTATTTTCTCTTCAACTTCATCTTTTTTAGTTTCAACTTTTTGAATTTCTTCATCTTTATTAGTTTTTGTATTGTTTTCTAAAATAAGATCTTTTTTAAATGCACTTTTTTCTTCAAAAGTATTAATTTGATTGTTGTCTTTTGGATCTACAATTTCAGGAGTTATAAAAAATACCAATTCTTTATTATCAGTACTTTCAGCAGAACTAGTAAAGATTTTTCCAAGAAGGGGGATATCACCTAATAATGGAATTTTTTCTTCATAATTTTTGTTACCAATATTAATTAATCCACCTAAGATTATAGTTGATAAATTTGCAACTATAACATTTGTATCAATAGTTTTATTTTTAATAGCAGGAATATCATCTACTCTTGCTAATTCATCATCTATAGTTGAAGATTCAGTATTTATTAATAGTTTAATATATTTTCCATCAATGATTTGTTGTACATTGATTTTCATTTTTAAACCATAACTAATTTGAGTAAATTGAACTGAATCAGTAGTTGAAGTTCTTGCATTAATTGTTCCACCTGAATGGAATTTTGATTCATTATTCTCTAGTGTAATAAGTGTTGTTTCATCTAAAATCTTTGCAATATCATTTGATTTTAAATAATTAAGTGCAAATCCTACATTGAATTTACTTCCAATTCTATTTGCAATTGCAGATAATCCACCTGATACACTTGTTGTACTATCAATTGCAAAATCAGCACTTGTTTTCCCATCATTAAATCCAAGTACACTCCAATTGTTTGTAATTTCTTCTGATTTATTATTATCAATTTCAACAACATAAAGTTTAATTCTAATCATTTTATCTGGATTTTTAACAGTTGATAAATCAATTACTTGATCTTTAATATCAATGTCAGCTTTTTTCAATAAAGATATTATTGAGTCTTTAATCTTTTGATTTTCTACAAAGCCATCAAGTAAAAGTTTCCCGTTAATCTGTTTTATCTGCAAAGTTGGACTTAGCTGTTTGGCAATATTTATAATATCTGATATATTTTCAATTATATTAATATCAATTAACATTGAACTTGAATCAACAAAAGTAACTAAAATATTTCCATGTCCCATCTCTTTTGCGAATATTTTTACAGCTTGAAGAGGTTTTGCATTATCTTCTACAAAATCTAACTCTATAAAATTTTCATCACTTACTTTTATATTTGTTATCATTTTGTCAAACTCTACTATTTTAAAAGAGCCTTTATTAATAGAAAAACTTTTATCATTTAAATTTTTTTGTACTAGGTCACTTGAGAACCCAATAGTAATAATAGCTAGTATGCTAAACAATATTTTAAATAAATTCATAATAATCTCCTAATTAAATGATAGAGTCAACGAGCACTCTTTTTGGAATTCACTGCTTTCATTAAAAACTACAGTTTTTGAATGAACATTATTATTACCAATTGGTAAAAAACCATTTTTAAGTGTTGTATAAATATTTACAATAACCTGATGATTTGAAATAGTTGTATCACTTGAACAACTCAATTCATTTTCTAAAATAGTTGCAAAATAATCATCTTTTACTACATTTGCACCACTTACAATATCTGATTCAGGTTTATCTAATGCAATCATTCTTGCAATATAATCACCTATTGCATCTGTATTATCTTTCACTTTTAATGCATTTGAGTAATCGATTATAAAAAATAAAAATGTAACAAAAGCTATAAAAAGTATTATCCAAAGAATTATTTGATCGATTATAGCTTTTTTCATTGAATTCTTATTCATACTTACCTAATTTCTCTTTTACAAATGTAGAATCTACTTCCTTTACAACACTTTGGTGTATATATTGTTGGTCACATGTTTTATACCAATCATCTTGTTTATTAATATAAGGAATAATTGTATTTTTATTAAGAATAGTTTTTTCTTGAGAATCTTTCGAAGCACTTGATCTTATGTAAAATCCATTTGGAATTCCAACAATAAACTTATCTTTTATTTGTGAACAAATTTTATTTGAGTCAATCATAATATCAATATTTTTTGTTATTGATTTTTCATTATTTTTATCGTTTGCATAGTTAATTATTGCACTTTTTGTAATTGTTGCATTATTACTTTGATACATTTTATATTTATATTTTAAAGGAATATTTACAAGTGCTTTTTCTTCTTTTTTTGTTTCTTCTTTTTGCATTGTAATTTCTTGTTTAAGTTCTTCTTTTGATTCTTCTCGAAATTTAGTTTTTACCATCCAAAGTTGTGTACCTTTATTATAGTTTTTAATTAATTCAAGTAAAACATCTAAATCAATATCAATCATTAATTCATCTGCTTTAATCTCAACAGGCTCTTCTACTATTTGTTTATTTACAACTTTTTTAACTACATGTTTTGTAATTGTTTCAGATTCATATCTTCCATCTCTTATAAATCCTAATACTTTAATATTATTAGCAACATATTGAACATCAAAATCTAAGTATCTTCCTTTATCATCAGTGTCACCTTGTGGATATACAGAAATTATATTTATATATTCATCTTGTCTTAGTGAATAATTTGGATTTTTAAATAACTCAAACTTCATGTTATAAGCACTTTTTTCAAAATCTAATATTTTTTTATCTTCTTTTTTTATTTGAGTATCAAGTTTTTGTTTTAAAAATATTTCATGTTTATATATTTTTTCATTTGTATACTTACCTAAAATTTCCTCTTTTATTAAAGGAGGATTTAAAATATACTCCTTAGCTATTTTAGTCTGTGCTAAATGCTCAAGAGTTAATAATGTATCTCTAGGAATATCATCTTTTGCAATATAAATTGTGACTAACTGCCCTTTATCTTTTTGAGTTTGAATATTTTTTTTGTAAAAAAATAAAGCAGCAGCAATTGCCGAAAAAAGAAGCGAAGCTAAAATTACAATTGCAATTAGTTGTTTATTTATTTGCATTATATGTCCTTATATTAATTTAATCCTACGGTCAAAGTTCCACCCATAATTGGGAAAATTATGAAAGCTGCAAATGCTGGTAAAACAAAAAGAAAAATTATAAGCATTAAATACATATTTAAAGTATTAACTTTTCCTTTTATTTTATAAAATCGCTCTTTTCTCATTTCATCTGACTGCATTGTAAAAATATTTTTTACACCAATTCCTGTTTCCTCACTAAGTATTAAAAAGTCTACAATCTTATCAACTTCTCTACTATCAACTCTATTTTTTAGATTTTCATAGGCTACTTTGGTTGCGTAATTAGTCATTTCATACTCTAAAATACTAATTTCTCTTAAAAGTTCAGGATCAATTATCCCAACACCACGTCTAGAAACTTCAAAAAATGCATTTTTTAAACTTCCCCCAGCTTCTAATATTACATTAACTAAATCTAAAAAAACTCCCAAATCATTGTTTATTTTTTCTATTCTTTCTGCTTTTGCAATAGCTAAATAAATTTCTCCACCAAAAATAATACAAACAATTCCTACAATTACACTAATTATTCCAACTGTTAATGAAAAGAAAAATGGTAAAACACCCATGATTATAATTCCAATTAAAGCAAACAGTAATCTAGCTTCTGTATATTCTTTATATGTGATACCTGATTGAATAAGCTTCATATTCATATTTGTAGTATCTTTTTTACTTGTCTTTTGTTGATCAATAATTGCTTTATTATCTAATCTTGATAGTAAAACGATATTTTTTTGCTGTTTTTTTCTATTTAAAAATACAATTGCACCTATTATTACTAAGGAAAAAAACAAAGGTGCTAATATAAAGGTTAATATTGAATTCATTATTTTATCTTTGTTAATAAGTTATTTATAAATATACCAAAAGCAACCCAAACAATAATAAAAAACATTTGAATTTTACCTATATCACTTCCAAAAAAGTGAGCATTTAATGAATTATCAAGGGCATTATTCATCATAATATAAGTAAAGAACGTTAATGCAATAATCATATAAGTTCCAACTTTTATCTCTTTTGTTGATGAAGTTATCTCTTGTTTTATTTCACCTTGGTCTTGTAATGTTTTTCTTAATTTTTCAAGGGTATTTGAAAATTTTCCACCTGATTTTCTACCAATTGAAATAGTAAGATAAAAAATTCTTAACTCCTTTGATTCAATGATATTAAACATTTTTTCAAAGCATTTATCTTCACCAATAATTGATTTTTCATTTACATAGATATTAAATACATCTTTTGTAAGTTTTGATTTACAAGTAAGTATAGATTTTTTTAAAGATTGCTCAAATCCAACACCACTTTTCATCATACTGGTAACTTTATCAATAATCTCTTTTAGATTAAAATTAAACTCTTCTTCTCTAGTTTTAATAATTTTTACTAAAAATAAATAAGGAAAAAGTGCAAAAATCAAAGTAGTAAATATAAATATAACTTTTGATGATGCTATAAAATATATAAAAAAACTAGCAAGTAATCCAAATCCAATACTAATGATTATAAAAACAAACTCTGAGCCTTTTTTTGTGAAACCAGCAAATTTTAATTTTTTTCCTAGCCAATTATCTTTATGAATGGTAACTTCCATTTTATTTTTATCTAAAATCTTATTATTTGTATTTGAAAGGGTATTAATTATGATTTTTTTATATTGCATTTTTGCATAAAATGAGTATAAACTTAATCCTAATATTACTATTAAAATAGGAATAATAATGATAAAAAATAAAAATAGATTATCCATCACTTACCTTTCTTATTTTTTGGAAATGTGGCCATTTATGAAATAATTGAGGATCATGTTTTACAAAATAATCTATAAATTCATCTTTCCAACCACACATAACAGATGGTAAGTCCTCTTCAAGTGCTTCAATTAACATTGATTTTGGCATTTCAAAATTTGGATCAAAAATCTTTCTATCAATATCAACACCAAACATATTCATTTGATCAACAGTTCTAGAAGGTGTGGATAAGGCTTTAAATTCTCCTTTTGTTTTTTTCAAATCACTTGTATCTCTTTTAAATTCAAAAATATTATTCAAAGATACAACACCATTATCTTCTATTCTTCTTTCTATTTCAGAAATCGTAACAAGTTTTCTTGTTCCATCTGGGAATCTAACTAATTGAATAATCAAATCAACAGCACTTGCCATTTGAGTTCTAATAAAATTTATATTTGCACTTGGTCTGGCTTCTAAATACATATTTTCAATTCTTACAAGAGCTTCTTTTGTATTATCAGCATGAACCGTAGTCATAGATCCTGGATGTCCTGTATTCATAGCATTTAACATTACAACAATTTCAGGACCTCTACACTCTCCTACAATAATTCTTCTAGGGCTCGATCTAAGAGCTGAACGTAATAAGAAATCAAGAGTAATAGCACCTTTTCCCTCTTCATTTGCCATTCTTGCTTCATAAGATCTAATTGAGTGACAAGGCATTTGTGGTTGCATTTCTCTTGTATCTTCAATTACCATCAGTTGTTCATTCTCATCAACAAATCTTGTGATTGCATTTAAAAAAGTTGTTTTACCACTTGATGTTCCACCTGAAACTACAATATTACATTTTCCTTTTGCTGCTTTTACTAAAAAATATGCCATTTTATAATCTAGTTGGCCTGAATCTATTAACATTTCAAGTAATAATGGCATTTCATTAAACTTTCTAATAGTTACACAACTTCCATCATTTGCAGCAATTGGTGGAATTTGAACTTCAACCCTAGATCCATCATTTAATTTACTAGAAATAATAGGATGAGCTTCATCAATTTTTCTATTATTTTCAGCCAGCATTTTATCAATGATTTTTCTTAGTTCCTCTTCACTTCTAAAAGTAAAAGGAGTTTGTATTGTTTTACCTTTATAAATAATATCTACATAATCTTTTGTATTTATAATAACGTCATTTAGTCCATCTTTTGCTATATTAAATATAGTAGAAATATGGCTATATCCCACAATGTTATTTATAATCATGCTTTTTATTTCATCTAGTAACTCTCTTTTTAAAACTCTAGCTTCTTTAAAAGATAATATATACTCAGGCAAAACTTCATCTAAGCTATCTTTTGTGATCTTTTGATCAGATTTTAGTTTTAGTAAAAAACTATCATTTATTTTTAAAGCAAGATCATAATACTCTTTGTTTAAATATAAATCAGGGAATACTAGTTCTGAGTTACTTATATATTGTTTATATTTTTCTATTTTATTTTTTGCAGTTTCAATAGCTTGAGCATCTTTATCGATATCATCAACTTTTTTATGAACAATCTCTTTTTCTTCTTGATCTTCAATTAGTGTTCTTAAACTTCTCATAGTTATTTGTTACCTTTAAATAAAAATGAAAATA
Source organism: uncultured Aliarcobacter sp. (assembly GCA_965657055.1). Classification (GTDB taxonomy): domain Bacteria; phylum Campylobacterota; class Campylobacteria; order Campylobacterales; family Arcobacteraceae; genus Aliarcobacter. The sequence continues at coordinate 34,749 of CBFHMY010000010.1, forward strand.
GTCCTTTTGAATCAGTTTTCTTATTTTCTAATTTATAAAAATTTTTATCTTCTAAAATAGAGTTTAATTTTTTAATAAATAAAGAATCTTCAGAATTTTGTGATGCCAATTCACAATAGTTCCAACACTTTCCTAATACTTTATAATCATTTGGAATTTTAAAACTGTCAAATTGAATTTTATCTTCATTATTCATATTTAAAATTGATGTTACGTCATTTACAGAAATAGCATTTTGTGAGTCATATCTATTTACTAAAAAAGAGATTTTATCTTTAAGTCCTGCTCTTTTCATTAAAGAATAAAAAGTTTTTAATTGACTTATATGAGGCAAAGTCATCTCTGTAACTAACCATAATTCATTTACAATATCATAGATTGTAGATTTTAAATTTGATGCATCCGTAACACCCACATCAATAACTATAAAATTAAAATAATTACTTGAGCTTGAAATATACTCTAAAAGTTTTTCAATAAATACATCTTTTTCAAGAAACTCTTTATCAATATGTTTTTGAATACCCGTTATACAATAAAAGTTTTCACTTACTTTTATTAGGCCATTTTCAAGATTATTTTCAATATTAAACTCATTGGAATTAATTAAGTCAATTATACTTTTATTAGGAAGAGGATTTTTTTCTAAAAATAGATTACTTATAGCTTTCGTAGTTGATAAATCAATATATAAAATATTTTTATTAGGAAGGTTTTTACTTATTAAATCAGATATATTCATAGCAATTGTTGTAGTTCCAATACCTCCTGCTATTCCGCTTAGTGCAATGATTTTATTTCCAGATTTATTTTTATTTAGTAAAGTATTTCTTTTTTCTAAAATTATAGACTTAATATTTTCTGCTTTAAACTCATTTATTGGAATATAGCTATCAATTCCTAATTTCCCACAATACATAGAAATATGATGGTCATTTGGTCCAATAACAATTATTAATTCATTTAATGCTTTTATTTTATCCTCAAACTCTTGAATAATTTTATATTCATCCAATAAAAATATAATAATATGTTTAGTTTCCTTTGATTTAAATATATCTAAATATTTTTCAATAGATTTATCACATATAACTTCTGTATTAAATAAACCTTCCAAACCACTTTTTAAATTTTGAGAAAATACCTCTAAATCTTCATCATAAATTAAATAAATATTAAAAGAAATATCATTTTCTAATAATTTTTTTTCTATGAATTTTTCTTTTTCAAGATATTTGATTATTTTTTTTAGAAGCTTTTGTAAAATAGGATTTGATTTAATTCTTTTGTTAATTAAAAAATATCCAAATACAGTCTTTTTATCTCTTAATAATATTTTATAATGTTTAGTACTTGTTTCAGGATTATCAATTTTTGAACCATTTTCATCTAAGGTAAATTGATGAAAAAACTCATTATATTCGTACTCATATTTAAAATATGATAGAACTTTTGTATTTGCTAAATCATTAAAGAGTTCCATCATTTCATAAATATGTTCACTTATTGAGCTATTTTCTGTAGATAATTTAAGCTTCTCTTGATAATCTTTTAAATTCATATTAAATTCCTAATATACTAATTCTATTTCTTTTGCTTTTGCAGGAACAATGGTTGTTTTAAGTTTTATATATCTATTCCCAGGATTACTAGTTGTTCTAAAATCATAACCTGTAATTTTAACTCTAACAACTCCATTTGCTTTTGCATCACTTCCTAGGGTTATTATATCCATTTCTAGGGGTAAATTCTCTCCATGGCTTCCAATTATTTCATAAATTCCACTTGATAAATGATTTATTTGTGTTGCCCAACTTGAAGTATCATTTCCTAAGTAGGTTCCTAATAAACAAATTGGTAGTGATGTTTTTCCATCTTCAAAATCAATACTTTGATTTGAATAATATATATCATCAAGAAGTTTTGAATACTTAACAAATTCACTTTCTCCATGAGTTGTACATCCTGCTGAACTACTAGAGCAACTATCCACATCAAATCCTAATGCTGAAAAATCAAATTTATTACTTAGAATAAATGAACAATCACAATCACAATTCGTAATAATTGGGAAAAAATTATTTTTGTCATTGTAATTCCAGTTAGCGCTAAGAGCATAATCAATATCAAAACTATCACCAATTGTAAATGCTTGATCATTTACAGCAAATGGAGCAATTCCTGCTGAATATGTTGAAGTTGGAGTATCTAAATCAATAGTAGTGATTGTAGCTTGAGATGATACATTTAAATCAAAAGATGCTAATCCTAGAAGTTTAAACCAAAAAGTGTTTTGTTTGTAATTACTAATAGATGAAGTTACGGTGTTTGGAATACTAGCAAAATCCCAAGTATAAGAGATGGAATTTTTTATTTCATTTCCTAAGGCAGTTTCCATTAGCATTTGATTATAAATAGTTTCAGCTTCATTACTATCTTCTTCAACGTTTACATAATATTTTGCAAGTGTTAAAACAGCATTATCAGTAATTTTCTTTAAATTATAGTATTTATCCCTAGCTTCCATATTATCAGATATTGTAGCACCCAATACAATTAAGGCAGCAAATAAAAAAATTCCTAACATTATTTGATCAATTATGGCTTTTTTCATAAACATCTCCTAAAATTTAAATGGATACAGATGAAAAGCTACAAGAATTTCAACTATTACAGCTGATAAAAACATCATAGGAACCATTGGAGCAACTCTTCTCTTTTTTATATATTGCACATAAATAAGTGCAAAAGTTTGTAATAGTCCTGTTATTACTAAAAATAAAGCAAAAGACTGTACTCCTAAATATAAAGCCACAATCATCATATACTTTATATCACCACCACCTAGTATTAATTGTCTATTTATTAAAATAATACATATAAAAAAAAGTAAAACTGCAAAGGATAAAATAATAGAACTTATATATAATTTCGATTCAATAAGTCCAAAAACTAATAGCATAACAGCCATTGTTAATATAATGTTATTTGGAACCAAAAATTTTTTGAAATCAGTGAAAGATAGAAAGATAGAAAATATATAAAAACTTATTACAAATATTTAAAATCCTTTAGATAAATGAGAAAGTAGCAAAAGCTACTTTCTCATTTTTATTTAGCTGCGTCAGTAGTAACAGCAGTAATTTTATCAGCAGCTGCACCTTGTACCGCATCAGTTTGAGTACCTAACCATGTAGTTAATCCAACAACTGCACCAACTCCAACAATAACTAATAATAGTGTTACTATGATTTTATCCATAGCACCTTTTTCACTTCTTAATCTTCTTTTTAAAAACTCTAACATATTATGCTCCTTGAATGTTATCCATATAACTTGACAGAAAGGTCAAATTGAAAGAATTACTATATAAAACAGAGTAATCCAACATCACCTTTATCAATGATTTAAGACTTTTCATCCTAAGCCAATGATAAAGTTGCCTTAACAAGCTTTTATAAGTAAATTATGGCACTAAAAAACTTAAATCAATGTTAAAATAATACTATTGTGATACTATTCGAAGAATTTAAAATCGATTTTATAGTAGCTAGGGAAGATTAATAATTATAATTAATTCTTTTTTTCATAAAAATAATTTAATTTCTCAACACATAATCCCATGGCAGTGCTTTCAAATCCTATAACACTTTTTATATAAGGTTTACAAAATCCTTCAACCATAATAGCTCCTGCTTTTCCAAAACATTCACCTGAGTCTAAATACTCTTGCATATGCTTTTTATCAAAAGGCAAAAATTCATATGTTGTAACAGAAATATCAATAAGTTCTTTTTCTTTTGATTTATAAATCATACAAGTAATTACAGAAGTTTTATTTCCACTTTGAAGTTCTAGCATATTTCTAGCATCATCTAAGTCTTTTGCTTTTCTTAAGAGTTTCCCATCACAAGTTACAACAGAATCAGCAACTAGTAAAGGAATCTCTTCTATGCCATATTTTTTATATAACTCTTCAAATTTACCTTTTGTAGCTTCATAACAAAAAGATTTTGGATTTGTAGTTTGAATTGAATCCTCATCAAAATCACCACCATTTTGAATAAAATCAATTCCAAAGTTTTTAAGAATTAATGCACGTGTTGGAGAATTTGAACCTAATCTAATCAATTTAAGCCTTTTTTATTTGAATTATACTCAATTTGTATATAATAGCTTTTTAAAAAATATTATAAATTATAAAAAGAAATTAATTAAATGAAATATTACGTATTTTTAGTTTTAGCAGTACTGTTTTGGTCAGGGAATTTTATAACAGGTAGATATATATCAACTAGTATCGAACCCATGCAATTATCCTTTTATAGATGGTTTTTTGTTTTGGTTTTATTACTTCCATATATTTTTATTAATTACAAAAACTTAATAAGAGGATTTAATAAAGATTCTTTATTACTAATAGTTTTTGGTGCCTTTGGAATTGCAGGATTTAATACTTTCTTATATTATGGCTTACAAACAACAACTGCCACAAATGCTCTTTTGATAAATTCAAGCACTCCAATTTTTATAATACTTATTTCAAGTATTATATTTAGAATTTTAATTACTAAAATACAAATATTAGGAGTTGTTTTATCCACATTAGGGGTTTTGTATCTTATTTTAAAAGGTGATGTAAATCATATTTTAGAACTAAAATTTACACCAGGTGATTTATGGATACTTGCAGCTGCTCTTGATTGGGCTATTTATTCAGTGTTATTAAAATTCAAACCAAAAGAGTTAAGCTCTTTTGATTTTTTAACAATTACAACTATTATTGGTGTAATTATTTTATATATTGCATTTATATTACAAGGTTATGAGATTGAATTTACTTTTCTATCAAATAAAGATGTTTTATATTCACTTATATATATAGTAATATTCCCTTCAATATTATCATTTTATTTTTGGAATAGGGCAACCATTGAAATTGGTGCAAATAAAGCTGGGCAATCTGCACATTTGATGCCAATTTTTGGAGCTTTTTTAGCTTATGTATTTTTAGATGAGGTTTTAGAGTTCTATCATATTGTAGGGATTATTTTAATTGCAGTTGGGATATATTTGACTATGTTTTTCAAAAGAGTTAAATAAAATGAATAAATCAAATATTGCAGGAATTTTAATATTTTTATCATTTATTATTAGTATATATTCATATTTTTTTCAAAAAGAATTATTAATAGTTTCAGGTTCTTTTTCATGGCTTGCGTTTATATTATTGTTTTCTAGTTTAAAGAATAAAAGATTTCTTTATACTCTTTTTGCTTTAAGTATTTTTTCTTTTTTAATTTGCATGGTAAATGATTATAAAATTGACTTCTATAAGGTTTTTACTATAAATCAATATCTAATTACCCTTTTAATTGCTGTTGGCTTTTTAAGGTTAATAGCCACTCCTAAAATAGCAAAAATAAAAGAATTACCAAAGGGTGAAGGTTCATTTCTAAAAACATATTTAGGTGTACATCTTTTTGGTTCAGTAATTAATCTATCTTCTCTTGTTTTAGTTGCAGATAAAATGTATAAAAAAGCATCTTTAACAAATACTCAAATTGTTTTACTTACAAGAGCATTTGCAAGTGATGCTTATTGGTCTCCTTTTTTTGTGGCTTTTGCAGCGGCTATAACTTATGCACCAAAATTAAATACTTTAACTATTGTTTTAAATGGAATTGTTTTGGCTTTGATTGGATTTTTAATTACATATTTAGAAGTAAAAAAAGATAAAAAATTTAATTTAGATGAATTTAGAGGTTATCCAATCTCATTTGATACAATTTATTTACCTATCATTTTAGCTTTTTTT
>CBFHMY010000011.1:0-40132 GCA_965657055.1 uncultured Aliarcobacter sp.
TTTCTTAATTTTATTGTCATAATTATCCTTTTTTTATAGATTCATATTAATTCTATAGAAAATAGATTTAAAGGACACTTATTAAAAAATCTTATTTGTTATTTTTGATGTATATTTAGATTTTATATAGGGAAGAACCCTATATATTTTTTATTCTAGAATAGTTCTAGTATTTATTTTGTAGTATTTTATAAAAGAATAAAAATTTAAAAGTTTAATTTGTTAAATTAAACTTCTTTTTCCTTCTCTTTCTCTTTTCTTTTTGCTTTCATTTTATTTAAAGCTAGTTTTCTCATATCTGCTGTAGTATCAAGTTCATCCATTATTTCAAGACCAAGTAATGTTTCAATACAATCTTCTAAGCTTACTATTCCTTCTGTTTGATTATATGAATCATGTACAATAAACATATGTTCTTTTTTTTGTATAAACATATTTAAGGCTTTTGCAACATGGATATTTTCATGTAATGAAAATACAGGTTTCATAATATCTTCAAGATTTTTTTCACCTTCTGTTAGTGCTTGTTTAAATATTTTCTTTGTTAAAACAATTCCTACTATATTGTCAATATTCCCATCATATACAGGAACTCTTGAAAATTTAAAAGTTCTTTTATCTTCAACGATATCTTTTATTAAAGTATTTTTTTCTATTGCATAAACAACAGAACGAGGTGTTAATATATCTTTTATTTTTATATTATTTAGTGTTAGAGTATTTTCAATTATTTGAGACTCTAAATCACCAATAATTCCTTCTTCTTCACTTAAAAGTGTAGAATGAATTAATTCTTCTCTAGAAATAGCATCATTACTTTCTTTTCCTATTTTTTTTGTAACAAACTGAGTTATTATAATAATTGGATAAGTAATAAATATAAATATATTAATAATTCTAGGTGAATGGGGTGCTAATTGTTTCCAATAAACAGCTCCAATAGTTTTTGGAATAATTTCAGCAAAAAACAGAATCATAAATGTAAGTATAATTGAAACAACCATAACAAGAGTGCTATTACCAGCAAAAACATTTTGTGCTTGAACTCCAATTGCAGTTGCACCAAGAGTATTAGCAATTGTATTTAAAATGAGAATTGAAGCAATAGATTTATCAATATCTGTTTTTAACTTTTTTAATAATTTTCCAGCAACAGGATTGTTTTTTTCTAAGACAGAAATATAAGATGCGTTTGTAGATAGTAGAACTGACTCTAAAACAGAACATAAAAATGATGTACCAATAACTGCAATAAATAGTAAGATTAAAATTTCCATTTTTTCTCACTTTTTAATAAACTACGCCTCGGGGAACTATCTTCCAAGGAAACTCCTTCTTTTATATGAATTTTATGAACAATAATATCAAAATAAACTTTAATATATAAAAATATTTTGACAAATATTTGTTTTTTCTAGTATAATACATTATATTATTTTATGAGGAGGGTTATTATGGAATATGGAGCAATACCTAAACTTGATCAATTTACTGATAATAGAGCTCTAAATATACAAAAAGTTCAATCATCAAAAGAGTCATCAGGAATAGCAAATAAAGATGATTTGAATCAAGTATCAAAAGAAACATCAATAGAGTCAAAGAACGTATCAAAAGTAGGTGAAGTTTCTACTCAATCTTCAAGCCAAGCTAAATATGAAGTAGTTTTAACTAATACAAATTTTGGTTATAACGATTCTTCAAAAGATTTTTATGTGAAAGCCGTGCGTGGAAATAGTGAAAATCAATATCCTACCGAAAACATGATGAGAATTAAATCTTTTATAATGAGTCAGGCTAATACAGCTTCTTAGAAATCAAGTTTAATCTTAATATTACTTGATTTCTAATTGAGTGTTTATTTTTATTAATATGTCTTTGGCTTTGTAAAATTTTTCTTTATTTTCTAGTTCAATTTCATCTAATAAAGGTATGTATTTTAAAAATACAGGCCAAACTTTTTTATAACCCTCAGGTTTTTTCTTTATATAAAATAGTGCTAATGCAGTAGCACCATTTATCAGACCTTTTAAAACAAGAGCTTTTTCTCTTTGCCCTTGTTTTTTATATAAATTCCAATCATCTTCAAGTAACTCGTGTGCTTCTACAAAATAGCCATTTTCAATTGCAAAAATAAATCTATCAATTGCAATTTTCTGATTGAAAATAGTGTAATCTATTTTCATTAGCCATTTATCTCTTTATCTAAATAATATCCAGTATGTGAACCTGATATTTTATGATTTGAGGCTAAGTACTCAGGCGTTCCTTCATCAACTAACATTCCACCTTTATTTCCACCCTCAGGTCCCATATCAATAACCCAATCAGAATTTTTAATTACATCAAGATTATGTTCAATTACTAAAACAGAGTTTCCTAAATCTACTAAGTGATGTAATACTTTTGTAAGTCTATCAACATCGGCAAAGTGTAAACCTGTTGTTGGTTCATCTAAAACATAAAGAGTATTTCCTGTATCTTTTTTACTTAACTCTTTACTTAGTTTAATTCTTTGAGCTTCTCCACCACTTAGTGTAACTGCATTTTGACCAAGTGTAATATATCCTAGACCCACATCGCTTAGTGTTTGAAGTTTTGCATTTAGTTTAGGAACCTTTGCAAAAAATTCTAAGGCTTCATCAACACTCATATTTAATACATCAGAAATATTTTTACCTTTGTATAAAATCTCTAAAGTTTGAGGATTGTATCTTCTTCCATGACAATCATCACATTTAACCATGATATCTGGTAAAAAATGCATTTCGATTTTAATTTCACCTTCACCTTGACATTTTTCACAACGTCCGCCTTTTACGTTAAAAGAAAATCTTCCGATTTTATATCCTCTTAAACTTGCTTCCTTTGTTTTTGCAAATAATTCTCTTATTTCATCCATAAGTCCTGTATAAGTTGCAGGGTTTGATCTTGGTGTTCTTCCAATAGGACTTTGATCAAGATATATAACCTTATCAAGTTTTTCTAGTCCTTCAATTTCAACACCATCTACTTTTTTTACTTTTCTAGCACGATTCAAAAGCTCTTTGGCAACAGGAAGTAGGGTTTGTAAAATAAGTGATGATTTTCCACTTCCTGAAACTCCTGTAATTGCACATAGGTTTTTAAGAGGAATTCTTACATCTAAATTCTTTATATTGTTTATGGTTACATTTTTAATCTCTATAAACTCTTCTTGTGGTCTATTATGAACATAATCTATTTTTTTAGCTCCAGTTACATATTTTGCAGTTAAAGTTTTTGCTTTATTCATTTCTTTTAAAGTTCCTGCAAATACAATCTCTCCACCATATTTCCCTGCATTTGGTCCAATATCTACTATAAAGTCAGCAGCTTGAATAGTTTCTTTATCATGTTCAACTACAATTACTGTATTTCCTTTTTCTTGTAAGGCTCTTAAAGTTTTGATTAGTTTATTTGTATCTCTTTCATGTAGTCCAATAGAAGGCTCATCAAGAACATACATAACTCCTGTTAGTCCTGAACCAATTTGTGAAGCTACTCTAATTCTTTGAGCTTCTCCTCCACTTATACTTCTTGCATCTCTACCTAAAGTTATATATCCAAGACCAACATCATATAAAAAATAGATTCTTTCTTTTATCTCTTTTAAAATAGGTTTTGAAATCATTTGATTTTGATCAGATAAATATTCAAAGTTCTTTTCATCTTGGAAAAATGCATGGGCTTCTTCAATAGGAACATTTAATAAATCACTAATGGTTTTTTGTGCAACAAAAACACTTTGAGAAGAGGGTTTTAGTCTATTACCATTACAAGAATCACATTTCTTTTCTGTCATGTAATCAGCCATCTCTTTTTCATCTTTTATCATGTCATAGGCTAATTTTATAATTCCTTCCCATTTTCTTGTAAGTTTGTGTTTTTTCCAAAAGAATACAGCATCTTCTACACTTCCATGTAAAATAGCCTTTCTTTGATGCTCTTCTAATTCTTTAAAAGGAATTTTAGTATCAATATCCATTTTTTCACAAAATGCTAAAAGCATTTTAAAATAGAACCCTTTATTAAATCCATATATAACTTTTATTGCACCATCTTCAATAGTTAGCTCTTCATCAATAACTTTTTTCATATCAAGTGCATATCTAATACCTAAACCATCACAAGATGAACATGCACCTTTTGGCGAGTTGAAAGAAAATGATAAAGGCTCAAGTGGTTCAAAAGAGATTTTACATGAAAAACAAGCCATATGCTCAGAATAATGTATATGTTTTTCTACACCCATTTCTTCATGGTTTAAAACTTCAATTTCTAGTTCTCCAAAACTCTCTTTAAGACCTTTCTCAACATCTTGAGCAATTCTATCTCTATTTTCTTCTTTGATTACAACCCTATCTATTACTATTTTAATAGTGTGCATTTTATTTTTTTCTAATTCTATTTCTTCATCAAGCCTAGCCATTACTCCATCAATCATGGCTCTGACATAACCTTTGCTTCTTAAATTTTCAAGTAAATCAGCAAAACTTCCTTTTTTTCTATTTATAATAGGAGCTAAGATTACGATTTTTGATTCATTTGGAAGTGTAAGAACTTGAGTTATAACATCACTAGCACTCATTTGAGAAATTGGTTCTCCACATTGGTGACAGTGTTGTTTTCCAATTCTGGCATATAAAAGTCTAAAGTAATCATATACTTCAGTAATAGTTCCAACAGTTGAACGTGGATTTTTAGAAGTTGTTTTTTGATCAATTGCAATAGCAGGTGTAAGACCTTCAATTCTTTCAACATCAGGTTTTCCAACCTTATCCAAAAATTGTCTTGCATATGCAGAAAGTGATTCAATATATCTTCTTTGACCCTCAGCATAAAGTGTATCAAAAGCTAGTGTAGATTTACCAGAACCTGATAGTCCTGTAAATACAATTAGCTTGTTTTTTGGTATTTCTAAGTTTATATTTTTTAAATTATTTTCTTTAGCGTTAAATATTTTTATAGTATCTGTCATTTTTTGCCTTTAAAATTTTCAAGCCCATATTATAGGATAGATTTCTTAATAGCTTATTGAATTACTAATTAATAAATTATCTATATTTTTAATTACTAGTACTTTAGGATAAATAAGAGTAAATTCAGGAGTATATACTAAGATAATATAAGAATTTATTTAGAAAAGTTAAACAAATTTAAAATATTAATTAGAAGTTTTTAAAGGTGTAATACAGAGTAAAATTTAGAATTTAAATAAAGATTTTTATGTTAAAATTAAAATGGAACATGTAAATAAAAAGGAAAAGTAATGGATACTCCTAAGTCAAATGAATTAGATTTTATTTCAGAAGAAATAAAACGTACAAGAGTAAAAGCTGCTTTAGTAAATCTATATATAGGTGATGCTTTATCTATGCCTGTGCATTGGTTTTATAATCCTGTTGATATTTTAAAAGCCTTTCCTCCAAATGGAATAACAAAAATGCAAGCAGCCCCACAATATCATCCAAGCTCTATTATGAATTTGCACTCAACTACAAGTGGGGGTAGAAAGAGTAAAAAAAATATTACGGAACATGAAGTTGTAGGTGATGTTATATTAAAAGGTAAAAGTCATTTATGGGGACGAGCAAATGGTCATTATCACCACGGAATGCAAGCAGGTGAAAATACTTTAAATGCATGGTGGGCTAAATGGTTGATGAATAGTTTATCAAGAAATGGTAATTATGAAATAGATAATTGGTTGCAAGAATATGTAGATTTAATGACAGCAGATGTACCTTCTCATCCAGATACATATGCTGAAAGTTGTCATAGAGGATTTTTTGCAAATTATTTATTAGGTAAAAAACTAAAAGATTGCGCAGCTGTGACACATGATACTGCATCAATGGGAGCTTTAGTTACAGTTGCTCCATTAGCACTTGCACTATTATTATCAGAACCTTTAGCCGTAGTACAAAAATATTGTAAAGATCATGTATGGCTAACACATCCTGATAAAGATTTGATGAATGTTGTAGATAGTTATGTGGTATTAATAGATACTTTACTTAACAGACCTGTAAATGCTTCAGTAGAAGAGGCCCTTGAAAAAGCTGCAAGTGTTATTGCTGGAACTAAACTAGACAAACTTGTTAATCAACAAAAAGGAGATTCCTATGTTGTTGGACGTTTATATTCTCTTGCTTGTTATATAAGTGATTCATGGCCAAGTGTTTGTTATTTGGCTTCTAAGTATTATGAAAATCCTAAAAAAGCTTTATTGACAAATACGAATTTAGGTGGAGAAAATGCTCATAGAGGGTCTGTATTAGGAACAATTGTAGGATTAGCCTCAAGCTTATTTGATAAGGATTTATATGAAAGTTTGGCACAACATGAAGAATTGGACATTCAAATCAATCAATTTATAGATAAATTTTATCCCATATCTAAAAAGTTATGACCATTCTTTTATCTTTTTCTTTTAATATATAACACTTGAAAAGATTTTAAATAAGCAATAAGTTAATTATCTAAAAGATTATATAAAATATAATCAATTAGTAGTGTACTTAAAAGCAATTCAAAGTTATAATAATAAAAATATTATATAATGGTTTAGTATAAAAAAGGAATAGTATTGAATAAATATACAAGTAGTTTTATTTTTAATAAAAATGTTTACTACTATTGCGATTTAAAAAAGATTTTTGAAAAATATCCATTATTAAGAAAACTTCCAAACTCTGCAAAGATTTTATTAGAATCAAATATACGAAATGCAAAAGAGGAAGATATCTCTGCAATAATATCTATTTTCATACATAGAAACTATTTAAATAAAATTGAATTTCATCCAAATAGAGTAATGCTAGAAGATTCTATTGCTATACCTATTCTTATGGAATTAGCTTTAATGAAAGAGTTTGTATATTCACAAGGCAAAAACCCAAAAGATTTAAATCCTAAGATTATGTTAGATGTAGTAATAAATAGCTCTTTTAGTGATAATAGTGTTCATATAAATAAACAAAAATATGGTTTTATTAAATGGGCTAGTAATGAATTCACAAACCTTAGTATAATCCCTTGTAATTTAGGCATTTGCAAAAAAGTAAATTTAGAATATCTATCTACTATGATTAGCTCAAAAATAAAAGATGATAAAATATACTTATATCCTGAAACCTTAGTGGGAAATGATTCTCAAACTACTATGTTAAATGCACTTGGTGTTCTTTCATATAATATAGATGAAATAGAAATTCAATCATTACTGTTAGGTTCAAGTACTCATTTGTCATTTCCAAAAGTAATAGGTATTGAAGTAATTGGAACTCCAATAGAAACAATAGGAATAAATGATATTTTATTAAAACTTATTAATATACTAAGAGAGCATAAAGTATCAGATACTATAGTAGAGTTCTATGGAAATGGTTTAAAATATATAAGTATAGAAGATAGAGCAATGATAGCTAGTATTACTCCAAAGTATGGAGCTATATGTTCTTATTTTGGTATAGATAATACTACTATTTCATATATAGAAAAAACAAGAGGAGTAAATGCAAGTCTAATAGAAGAGTATTTTACAAAACAAGGTATATATAATAGTAATGATTCAACATATGATGAGTATATAAGCCTTGATTTATCATATATAGAAAATAAAGTTGCTGGGCCTAGAAAATTAGAAGATAATTTTAGTGTAGAAGAATTGCCAAGTAAATTTACAACTTTTAAAAAAGGGCATTATGTAAATGATAATGATATTGTATTAGCATTTATCTCATCTTCTACAATAGCCTCTTTAATTCAAGCAGGGCTATTAGCAAAAAAAGCATGTGAACTAAAACTTAGTATTAATAATAATATTAAAAGAGTACTTTTTCTTGATTCATTAATTATAAAAGAGTATTTAAAAAAATTGGATTTATATAAATATTTTGAAGAGCTAGGTTTTGAAATAGTTAGTAAAGACTTAGCTTTTTACTCTACAAAAAAATTTGAAATGCTTAAAATTTCTATGGATATAGATAAATTTGATTTAAATGTTGTATCCCTTGTATCTTCAATGGAAAATTTTAAAGAAAAAGTACATCCAAAAATAAACTCAAATTGGTTGATGTCTCCTGCATTATTAATAGGATATTGTTTAAAAGGGAATATTGATTTTAATATTTTAGAAAATGCAATATATGAAGATATTACATTAAATGACATATGGCCAGATCTTAATGAAGTAGATGAATATTTAAAAAAAATTGATTATAGTATATATAAAAATGCATATAAAGATATTTTTTATGGGAATGAACACTATAGAGAACTAAAGTATCAAAACTTACCAATATATAAATGGGATAATACAGATATATATATGCAAGCAGAAGAAAATAAAAAATTATTTGAAAATAAGAGTATAGAAAAAATTGAAATTATAGATGCAAGAATAATGGCAATTTTTGGTAATGCTATTACTACTGAGCAAATAACACCAATGGGAAAAATACTACCTTATAGTAAAGCAGGAATGTATCTTGAATCAAAAGGGATTAAGGTAGATGAATATGGAAAATTTGAAAATAGAAAATCAAATGTTGAGGTAATGATAAGAGGAGCATTTTCAAATACAAAATTAAGAAATAAAATTATAAGTTCAAAAGAGGGTGGATTTACAAAAGACTTCTTAAGTGGAGAGATAGTATCTATATATGATTTTTCAAGTGAAATGAAAAAACAAAATACTCCTCTTGTAATATTTGCAGGAAGTTACTATGGAATAGGTGAGTCAATAGATTGGGCAGCAAAAGGAACAAAACTTTTAGGAGTAAAAGCAATAATTGCAAAATCATTTGCACATAATCATAGATTAAATTTAATTTCAATGGGAATATTACCTTTGGAGTTTATTGATGATGATATTGAAAGTTTACATTTACAAGGTGATGAACAAATATCAATAAAATCAAAGGAAATAAAAATAAATTCAAAAGTTAATATAGAAATAAAAAGAAATGATGAGGTAAAAATAATAACTGTTAAAAATAAATTAGAAACAAAAAATGAGATTATTTATTATAAAAATGGTGGAGTATTATCTTATTTATTAAAAAATATTTAGTTTCATGTTTATTATGAGAAAATAGTTTAAAAAGTTGTTAATAAAAAGATCTAGTAAATAAAAGATAAAAAATTTATTTACTAGTATTTAACTTATATTCATTGATTCTGATACGTCTTTCAATTTCTCTTTTAACTGCATTAAAAGCATAGTTTTTATTTCCACCATGAATAGATGTAATTAGTTGTGATTCACAAGATTCACAAATAAAATCTGTTTTAGAAACATCTGTATATTTTGTATGAGAAGAAGTATCATCATAAACTAATACTGAACTACAATTAGGACAATAGCATTGTAGATTTGTAATTTGATTTTTATGCCATTTCCATTTCCATACTGCCCCATAAATAGAATCTTCTGTATATGTTGTATAGTCTAATTTTGAGTTTTTCTTAAGTAAAATAAATAGGGTGAATACACTAATTAATACAAAAATAGAAGCTAATAAAAACATCCATGCTGGATAATTATAAGGAGTTAACTGAGTGTTTTCTAACCAAAGTATAGCTTCTGAAAGCCATGAAGATGATATTACAAAATATTCTTGTGTTTTTTCAATAACTTGCAAAAAATTGTCCTAGTTTGAGTGATTTTACTAATGTAATAATAGTTTTTTTTGAATTTTTTATTTGAAAACCTTTTTTTAGGTTACGTTTTTTGGAATTATATAGTATGTACACTAAATTTAAAATTTTTTATTTATATTGATTGCTCTAATTTTATTAGATGTTTTTGAAATGAGTATTGTAATATTGCATTAGTAATTACGATATTGACATTTTTATATGTCAATATTGTATTAAATACTAAATTTCAGTTTTTTCTGCTAAAACTATTCCTGCATCAGCAATTCTTAAAATCATTTGTTCATAATCAATATTTTCATTTACTAAAAATGAACGAGAAAAATAACCATTTTCAAGTTCTGGCATAAGGTTTGCTTCTATGAAGTGTAAGACTCCCTTATAGCTTGTTTTTATATCAATTCTTCCCATTGTTTTTCCATTCAGCGCTCTAAAAGAGTTTAGGGCAATTGAACAAAGTTCTTTATGAATTTTTTTATCACTTATGGCAATTACTTCTTCTAAATCATTTTTTTCTTCATGATTTAAAATTCTATGACCATTTTTATTTTTAACTGCAATTATTTCAACAGGTAAAATCAATAAAATATTTTTGGATTTATTTTCTAAAATACTAACACTATACTCTTTCCCTGATAAATAGTTTTCAACTAAAGTACGAGAATTTTGTGTGTTAAAAATATCTAAAACTTTTGCTTGATATTTTTTGAAATCAAAAACAACAGATTCTGGTGTAATTCCTTTACTATCTTCTCCAGATATTGGTTTTAAAAATAAAGGAAAAGTTACAGGGAGTGAAGCTTCTGTTTCATGTTCATCTGGCTGAGTAGTAAAAAAGTTTGCTGTATTTATATTTGCGTCTTTTATTATAAGTTTGGCATTATTTTTATCATATTCTTCAATTAGAGATTCTTTATTTGAAGTTATATAATTAATATTATGTTTTTTTAAATAATCACTAAGCCAAACTTCTTGGTTTTGGAAATCAAAATATTTTATTCCTGAAAATACTAAATCTGGTTTTCTTTTTATTAAAGATTTTAAATCATTTTCATTTTCAATAATAGTAATAACAACTTTCTCATAGGCTTTTGATAAAATTTCTAAGATTAGATTTTCGTCTAATTTAAACCCTATATTTTTTCTATTTAAAGTTGAATCTTTTGATGCTGGAATTGTGATAATTTCTATTGATTTGTTGATTAAAGAGATGGAGTATCCTTTTTCTGTAGTTTTAGTAAGATTAAATAG
Source organism: uncultured Aliarcobacter sp. (assembly GCA_965657055.1). Taxonomy (GTDB): domain Bacteria; phylum Campylobacterota; class Campylobacteria; order Campylobacterales; family Arcobacteraceae; genus Aliarcobacter. The sequence continues at coordinate 10,936 of CBFHMY010000011.1, forward strand.
TTCATTTTTACTTGAAAAAACTACCCAAAGTTATTTTAGGGTAGCGTAAATAGTATTAATTACATATTTTTATAATTTTTTTATAATTATTGCTTTTAATAAAGGCAAATAATCATAAAATACCCCAATCAAACAAGCAATAAAAGGATTTTTATGTCATTTTCACACTTAGGTCTAAGCCCAAATATAAATAAAGCACTAAATGAAAATGCTTATAAGATACCAAGTAAAATTCAAGAAAAAGTTATTCCTTTAATTCTAGAAAAAAAAGACCTAATGGCAAGAGCCCAAACAGGTAGTGGAAAAACAGCTAGTTTTGTTTTACCTATTTTACAACTTTGGAATGAAAAAAAATATGAAGGAAAAGCAAAAATAAGAGTTTTGGTTTTAACACCAACTAGAGAACTTGCTCTTCAAGTATCACAATCTTTTGAATTGTTTTCTCAATATTTAGAGAAAAAACCAAAGTTAGTTACTATTATTGGTGGGAAAAGTATTGGTGATCAGCTTTTAGATATACAAAAAGGTTGTGATATTGTTGTGGCAACTACTGGAAGATTAAATGATATTTTAGATAAAAAACAAATGAATTTATCTTCTCTTGATTTTTTTGTTTTAGATGAAGCAGACAAGATGCTTGACTTTGGTTTTGAAGAAGAGTTAGAATTACTTTTAAAACAAATTCCAAAAGAAAGACAAAATTTACTTTTTTCAGCAACTTATCCTGTAAAAGTTCAAAATATTATTGCAAAAATAACAAGTGAAGCCATTGAAGTTTTCATAGAAGATGAAACTCCAACTGTGCAAAGTATAAATCAAAGGGCAATAGAGGTAAATAAAGAGAACAGAAGCCCACTTTTAAGAAATCTAATACAAAACAACACATGGGAGCAAATACTTGTTTTTATGGCTAATAAACGTTCTTGTGACAATATTGCTGCAAAGTTTAGAAAATATGGATTAAATGCTGAGTCTTTTCATGGTGATTTACTTCAAGATGAAAGAAATGAAACATTACAAGATTTTAAAGATAAAAAAATAAAGATTTTATTCGCTACTGATATTGCTGCACGTGGACTTCATATAGATGATATTTCATGTGTAATCAACTTTGATTTGCCAAGAGCACCTGCTGATTATATTCATAGAATTGGAAGAACGGGAAGAGCTGGAAAAAGTGGAAATGCAATCTCTTTTATTGGATTAGAGGATTTTGAACATTTTGCTTTAATAGAAAAAAAGTGTGATTTAAAACTACAAAGAGAACAAATAGCGAGTTTTGAATTAACAGGAAAACCAATAAAAAAAGAAAAAGGTAAAGAACCTATAAAAGGTAAAAGAATAAGTAAAAAAGATAAATTAAGACAGCAAAAGCTTTAAAAGACTAAATTGTCTTATAAAGCATTGTTACTAATATAATAATATTCAAAATTAAAATATATTGTTTATATGAGCTTGCTTTTACTAAGTGTTTTGCTTTTATTCCAAAATACACTCCAATAAGTGATCCAATTCCAACAGTTGCACCTTCTAGATACAACATATGTCCATGAAGAGATACAGATACAAATCCTGCAACTGATGAGAATATTACAAAAAATAATCCAAGAGCTGTAGCTGATTTTAAATCATATTTCATAAATCCAACTAAAATAGGTGTTAGTAAAATAGAACCACCAACTCCAATACTCATAGCTATAATTCCTATAAAAGCACCAATAATAAATAAAGTGATTTTACTATGTGATTTTCTTTCACAATCATGAATAGCAGGAGAATAAAAAATTTTAATGATTGAAAAAATTAAAATAATTATAAATATATATTGTAAAGATTCATTTGAAACATTTGTTACAATATATCCACTTTGCAGACCACCTACAAATCCTCCTAGACCGATAATTAATCCATCTTTTACAACATTTTGTGCATGTTTTGCATTTAAAATAGATCCATAAATTGAAGAAAAAACCATTTGCATAATTGAAATAGCAACGGCTTCTTTCATTACATAACCAACCAGTAGAAGTATAGGAACAAGAATCATTCCTCCTCCAACTCCAAAAAAACCAGATATAAAACCTGTAATTATTCCAAAGCCAGCAAGTTCTAATGTCAAGAATCAGTCTTTTTAATAGAGTTCATAGCTTCAATAAAGTTATTATATTCTTCTTCAAGCTTTTTATCTTTTACACTAACATCAATTCCATCTTCTTCTTTTAAAGCAACTTCAACAACATGAATTCTTTCAAGAAGATATTTGAACATCTCTTTATTAATATCAGGTAAATCCCCATGTGCCATTTTACAGTTTTTATTATCCCGTCTAATGATTTTTGCAGGAACACCAACAGCTGTAGAATTATCAGGAACATCACAAACAACAACTGAGTTTGCACCAACTTTAGAATTTCTACCAATTGTAATATTTCCTAAAACCTTTGCACCACTTCCAATAACTGTATTTGATTTAACAGTTGGATGTCGTTTTCCTTTATCAAGACTAACTCCACCAAGAGTTACTCCTTGATAAATTAATACATCGTCTTCTACAATTGCTGTTGCCCCAATAACCACACCAATGGCATGATCTATAAATACTCTTCTTCCTATGGTACAAGCTGGGTGAATATCTGTTTTTGTAAGAAAAGAAGATATTCCATTTATAACTCTAGAAAGTTTTTTCCAACCCTTATAATAAAGCTTATTTGCAATTCTATGATTAATAATTGCCCAAACACCTGGATAATTAAAAAATAGTTCTAAATTGTTATCTAAGGCTGGGTCATTGTTTCTTGGAACACAAAAATCCTCTTTTATTTGTGCCCAAAATGAAATTTTTTCTTGCTTTTCTATTGTTTCATCACTCATGATAACTCCAGATAGTCTTTAAGTAACTGTTTTCATTTAAATATTTTTCAATATCTTTATAGTTATGATCACTTAAATTCTTTCTTAGTATGCCTCTTATTTCATCAGTGTCATAATCGATATCTTCCAGTATATCAATAATTTTTTGAGACTCTAAGATTTTTTCTAAAACAACTTCTCCATCTTTAAATACAATATTTACCTCTGTTGGATGAGAAAATAAATTATGTTTCATTCCTAATGTATCTTGATAAGCTCCCACATTAAAGAATCCTATAAAATAGTCTTCTTTATTTAAATTTACATCATGTAAATATAGAGGTTTTTTTATATCAAATGGTAGTTCTCCATCACTATCACAAGTAATATCCCATAATGAAGCACTTCTTGTTGGTTTTTTATCAAGATGTGTAATAGGCATTATTGGGAACTCTTGGTCAATTCCCCAATAATCAGGAAGAGACTGGAATAATGAAAAGTTAAGTAAATATTTTTCTTGAATATTTTCATCAAGTTTTTTTAACTCTTCATAATGGTCAATTTCAAGTAATGATATGGCTTTTTTAATAACTTGGTGGGTTAAAATTTCAGCATTTGATCTATCTTGTAAATCAATATAACCTAAATCAAATAGAGTTAATAATGATTCCATATGATCAATACAATCGTGCATATATTCATATGCAGTTTTTTTAGACATATCTCTTAATAAGTCATGTAACTCTTGGATTAATGGAGGATTTTTTTCTTTTAAATTTAAATGGTCAAGATCATATTCAGATGAAAATAATTCAAGAACAGGTGTAATTAAAACAGTTGAAGCAGCAGATATAAATCTTCCTGATTCTGTGAAAATATTTGGTTCATCAACACCTTTTTGACGAGCAATATCTTTTAAAGTAAAGATAACATCATTCGAAAATTCTGATAATGAATAAAATCTTGTTCTTTCATAAGCGTTATATTCAACTGCTAAACCACCACCAATATTGATAGAGTCTAGATTTGTTGCACCTAAGTTTTTAAGTTCAGCATAGATATGTCCAGCTTCTCTTAGTGCTTTTTTAAGTGGTTTAATTGAGTTCATAGCAGAACCAATATGGAAATGTATCATTGTTAAATACTTAACCACATTATTTTCTTCCATTAATTCATAAGCTTCTAAAATTTCAGTAGAAGTAAGTCCAAATTTAGAGTTAATACCTCCACTTTTAGCCCATAGGCCACTTCCACCACTATGCAGTCTAACTCTTAGACCAATACTTGGAGCTTCCATTTTTGTTTCGTTTAAAACCTCTATAATCATTTCCAGTTCATTTAAACCTTCTATAATTAGAGTAATATCATGACCCATACTTTTAGCAATAAATCCTAAATGAATCATCTCTTTATCTTTAAATCCATTAACAGTAATAGGAGAGTTTATATTATTATAAGTCATTGCAATTACAAGTTCTGCTTTACTTCCAGCTTCTAATCCATAATTAAACTTTTTACCTTCATTGATTAATGGATGAATAAAGTTCGGTAATTGATTTACTTTTAAAGGAAAAACAGCATTAAAACTACCTTTATAATCATACTCTTTAATACTTGCATTAAATGTGTTGTATAAAGTATTTATTTGCTTCTCTGTAATATGAGGAAATCTTAAAAGTAAAGGACCCTTAAAATCTTGTTGTCTTATATCCTTAACAATAGAGATTAAAGAAGGTTTACAATCATGATTTATCTTCGCTAATCCATCCTCTATTACAAAATTATCATCGCTCCATATATCTATACCATAGTTATTCACTTTTAAAAATCCTCTAATCTTAAATTTGTTTCTTCTTTTGTTTTTATATTTTTAATATAAATTGTGCCATTTTTTAGTTCATTTTCTCCAATTAAGGCTACTATATTAGCTCCTAATTTTTCTGCTAATCCAAAATGTTTCCCGAAACTTCTTGGCGCATATTCTACTAAAGTTTTTGTTGTTTTTCTCTTTTGATTTGCAACTTTAACCATAATATTTAAAGAACTTTCATCTAATGCACCTATATATATCACATCTTGATTACATTCAGGCATTTTTACAAGTTCTAGTAGTCTTTCAATTCCAATTGCAAAACCAATTCCACTAGTTGATTTTCCACCTAAAAATTCAACAAGTCTATCGTATCTTCCACCACCTGCAATTGCACTTTGTGCACCAATTTCATTACTTACAAATTCAAATGCTGTTTTGTTATAATAATCTAAACCTCTAACAAGATTTGAATCTATTTCATAAGCTATATCATTAAAAGTTAAAATTTCTTTTAATTTTTCAAAATCACTATCACAAGAATTACATAAACTTGTAGTTATTTTTGGAGCATCTGTTAATAGTAATTGGCATTTATCATTTTTACAATCTAAAACTCTAATTGGATTTGTTAAAATTCTTCTATTACAGTCTTCACATAGATTTTCTTTAAAATTTGTTAAATACTTAACTAGGTTTTCTTTATACGGAGGCATACACTCATTACAACCTAAAGAATTTAATTTTAATGTAAATCCAATTCCAAAAAATTCAAGAATTTCTTTGAGCATTATTATTATATTTGCATCTTCAAAAACAGAGTCTATTCCAAATACTTCACAACCAAATTGGTGAAATTCTCTTAGTCTTCCTTTTTGGGGTCTTTCATATCTAAACATAGGTCCATAATAATACCATTTGTAGTTTCCACCCGCACGATCAAGTTTCTTTTCAACAAAATGTCTTACAACTCCCGCTGTTCCTTCTGGTCTTAGGCATACGTCATTTTCACCTTTATCAATAAACTGATACATCTCTTTATTTACAATATCGCTACTTTCTCCAACAGATCTTTTAAATAGTGCTGTTTCTTCTAAAAGTGGTGTTTCAATATATGAAAAACCGTAGTTTTTTGCAATCTTTGATGCATTATCTACAAAATAAGTAAATAAAGCACTCTCTTCATTTACAATATCTTTCATACCTCTTAAGCTTTGTATTGTCTTATTTGCCATTCATAAATTCCTCTATCTTCATCTCTATTTCTTCTATTTTTAAACTTGCATCTATAAAAATATGATTTATATTTAATTTTTTTATAGTTTCTTTCATTCTATTTTGGATATTTAATAAGTAATCAATTCCTCTTAATTCTATAGAGTCATTCTCTTTTTGTGATAATCTATATTTTAACTCTTGGGGAGATAATTCAAGTAAAATTACATGGCTTGGAAGGGTATTATCTGTAGCAATTAAATTTAATTCTATTAATTGATCTATTTTTAATTGAGTAGAATAAGCAATACCTGATATTATCGACCTATCTGAAATTATTGTATTATGTTTATTGGGCTTTATCACTTCTTCAATATGCTCAGCTCTATCAGCCATAAAAAGAAACATTTCAGCAACTTTTGATTTTGCTTCACCATTTAAAGCCATGGCTCTAAGTTTTATTCCAAGTTCTGTTCCACCTGGCTCTTTTGTAAAAATAGCCTTTGGGAATTTATTTTTTAATAAATCTAGTTGAGTAGATTTTCCAGCTGTGTCAATACCTTCTATAACTGCATACATTTTACAACTTTTTCTGGAACCAAATGTTCAAATTTACCATTAAATCTTATGATTTCTCTAACAATTGTAGAAGAAACAAAAGCATTTTGTAATGTTGGCATTAAATATAAAGTCTCGATTTTTTTATTTATAGAAGAGTTTGCATATCCCATTTGAAGTTCAAATTCAAAATCAGAAACAGCTCTTAATCCTCTAATAATAGTATTTACTTTAAGCTCTGTTGCTAAATCTACAAGTAATGTGTCAAAACCTAAAACACTTACTCCTTCAATTCCTTCAACTGCTGCTTGTGCAAATGCAACTCTTTGATCATGATCAAACATAGGTTTTTTTAGTTCACTTTTTGCAACAGCTATAATTACTTCATCAAATATATTAGCAGCTCTTTTTATGATATCTAAATGGCCATTTGTAATTGGATCAAAAGTACCGCTGTATATAGCTTTTCTATATGAATTTATATCACAATTTTTTGACATATTTATTCCCATCTTTTATATAAGTTATTATCTATTTTTAGTAAATCAAACCATTTACCAATTAGAAATTTTTCCATATCTTCTAAACTTTGTTGAGCACTATAGTAACCCAAAATTGGAGGTGCTATTATAACTCCTAAGTTTGATAATCTAAGCATGTTTTCTAAAACAATGCTATTTAAAGGCATTTCTCTAGGTGCAAGAACTATATCTCTTTTTTCTTTTAACATAACTGTAAAAGCTCTTGTTATAAGTGAATCAGAAATCCCAACAGCGCATTTTGCTAAAGTATTCATCGAACACGGTAATATAATCATCTTATCTACTTTAAATGAACCAGAGGCAATACTTGCACCTATATTTGAATCTTTGAAAACTGTTATATTTTCACAATCTTCAAATAGTTTATTTGCAGATATACCATTTTCAAGTTTTAATGCGGTTTTTGCACTTTTAGAAAAGATAACAAATACCTCAATGTCTTTTGGTATTTGTTTTACAAAATTAACCCCAAGATTAGAGCCACTAGCTCCCGAAATTGCTACAGTTATTCTCAAAAAAAACCTTTTATTTTAATATATTAAAAATGATAATAGCAAAAAAAAACTTTTAATTCAATCCACCTAATTACATATAAGGAAAAGCCTTAATTATAAGCTTGATTTAATTGAATAAATGATAACATATTGTATAAATAATATATATTATATTTAAACATTTTGTAGAATAAAATATTATTTAATATACTTTATGTAAAAGGATTTTATATGTCAAAAATTTTTACGTATATTAGAAAAAATGAGAATAATTTAAAATATACCCAAGAGCAAAAAGATTCTGTTGAGAAATATGTAAATAAGAAAAATATAGAAGTTTATAAAAATATAGAGATTATTATAAATACTCCTCGTGAAGAAAAAAATATATTAGAATTATTGAAGAACTGTGAAATGAATTCAACTATTATCGTTTCAAATTTAAATGTTTTTGGAAGAACAATTGAAACTATTTTAGAAATAGTTAAATTTTTATTATCAAATAAAATTAGAATAATAATAGTTGAACAAAATTTAGATTTAATAGATGACAAAGATATGCTAACTCAAATGATCCTAGGTGTAATAACTGTGACTATTGGTTTAGAAAAAGAGTTAATGAGTTTAAGAACAAAAGAAGCATTAACAGCAAAAAAATTAAATGGTATAGCTTTAGGAAAACCAAAAGGTACAATACAAAAATCAAAATTTGATTTACAAAGAGACAAAATTGAAGAACTTTTAGCTGTAGGATTATCTGTTAGAAAAATCTCAAAACTTCTTGGATATAACAATCATATAGGACTAAATAATTATGTTAAAAAGAGAAAAATAAAAGCAAACTTAAAAAATGAACAAAAAACATTATAGTATTCATATTTATAATGGTTTAAATAAAATATAGTAAAATAAAATAATTAAAATTAATGGAGTTATTGTGAAAGTATTATTAACAAAAGATGTAAAAAGTTTAGGAAAAGCTGGTGAGATTAAAGAGGTAGCAGATGGTTATGGTAAAAACTTCTTAATAGGTAAAGGCTTAGCATTACACGCAACAACTGAAGTATTAAACAGATGGAAGTCTGAACAAAAAAGAGCAGCTGAAAATGAAGCAAAAGAAATTGCAACAGCTAAGGAGTTAGCAGAAAAATTAAATGCAACAAAATTAACAATCAAACATAAAGTTGGAGCAAATGGACATTTAATAGGTTCAGTTACAAATAAAGAGATTGCAGAATCATTAGAAGATCAATTCTCAATTATGCTTGATAAAAAGAATATTTCATTAGATAAAAAAATTAAATCGGTTGGAATTTATGAAGTTGATTGTAAATTAGGTCATGCAATTCATGCAAGTTTAAAAGTTGATATAATTGGAGAATAATTAGATGTTTGATGCTACAACCATACTTGCCTATAAGGGTGCTAATAAAGCAGTAATTGGAGGTGACGGTCAAGTTACTTTTGGAAATACTGTTTTAAAAGGAAATGCAACAAAAATTAGAACTCTTTATAAAGATCAAATTTTAGCTGGATTTGCTGGAAGTACTGCAGATGCATTTAATCTTTTCGATATGTTTGAAGGCCATTTAGAATCTTGTAAGGGAGATTTATTAAAATCTGTAATTGCTTTTTCTAAGGAATGGAGAAAGGATAAGCTTTTAAGAAGACTAGAAGCTATGATGATAGTTTTAAATAAAGAGAAGATTTTTATATTAAGTGGAAATGGAGATGTTGTAGAACCTGAAGATGGTGCAATTGCTTCTATTGGAAGTGGTGGAAACTTTGCCATTTCAGCTGCTAGAGCACTTGCAAAACATTCTACTTTAGATGAAGAATCAGTTGTTAGAGAGTCTTTAATGATTGCAGGAGAACTTTGTATATATACAAATCAAAATATTAAAATATTAAAAATAGAGGACTAAAAAGTATGGATATGACACCAAAACAAATCGTTGCATACTTAGATGATTATATTATTGGTCAATCAAATGCAAAAAAAACTATTGCATTAGCACTTAGAAATAGATATAGAAGAATGAAAGTAGAGCCAAAACTTCAAGAAGAGATAATGCCTAAAAATATTTTAATGATAGGTAGTACAGGAGTTGGTAAAACAGAAATTGCAAGACGATTAGCTAAGATGATGGGATTACCATTTGTAAAAGTTGAAGCAAGTAAATATACTGAAGTTGGATTTGTTGGACGTGATGTTGAATCTATGGTTAGAGATTTAGTATATGAAAGTATCAATTTAGTAACTCGTGAATTTGAAGACAAAATAAAAGATAAAATTGCAGATGAAGTAAATAAAAAAATTATTGAAATTTTAGTGCCACCACTTCCAACAACGGCTAGTGAAAGTGCAAAAGAATCTTTTATTAAAACTTATAATGTAATGGAAAAGAAACTTTTAGATGGAAGTTTAGACGATAAAAAAATAGAGATAGAAGTTCCTAAAAAGGCTCATGTTGAGATTTTAGATTCTTCGATGCCTTTTGATATGAGTTCTATGTAAGAAAGCTTAAATAAAATGTTAGGTGGACTTAATAAAGAAAAAATAAAAAAAGAAGTGTCTATAAAAGATGCTAAAATTTTATTAAGAGGCTTGGCAAGTGAAAGTTTACTTGACCAAGAAGCTATAAAAATTGAAGCAATAAAAAGAGCTGAAAATGGTGGAATTATATTTTTAGACGAAATTGATAAAATTGCATCTGGAAAGAAAAATAATGGTCAAGATCCATCAAAAGAGGGAGTACAAAGAGATTTGCTTCCAATAGTTGAAGGGTCTAATGTTCAGACAAAATTTGGTCAAATTAAAACAGATCATATATTATTTATAGCAGCTGGTGCATTTCATGTATCAAAACCAAGTGATTTAATTCCAGAACTTCAAGGGAGATTTCCTTTAAGAGTTGAACTAGAAGCTTTAGATGAAGAATCATTATATAAAATTTTAACTAGTACTAAGAACTCTTTATTAAGACAATACAAAGCTCTTTTAGAAGTTGAGGATGTAGAGTTAGAATTTGATGATGAAGCTATTAGAGCATTTGCAAAATATTCAGTTACTGCAAATGAAATAACAGAAGATATAGGTGCTAGAAGACTTCATACTGTTATTGAAAAAGTTATTGAAGATATCTCATTTGATGCGGATGAGAAAAAAGGTCAAAAAGTTATTGTAACAAAAGAACTAGTATCAGAAAAACTTGATGATATTGTTGATAATGTTGATACAGCAAGATATATCTTATAAGTTATAAATTAATAATTTTTTAGATAGAATATTTTAATAAAAACTAAGGAGATAGTATTATGAATATAATAACATTTTGTGAAGTGGATGAATCTTTATTTAATCCTGACTTTAATGTTGAACATTTTCATTCGGGAATAACTTTAGAAGCAGATGTGGTTATTATCAATATTGATTCTATATTTGAATTTGAAGAAAATAAAACTGCAATCACAAAAGATAAATTTGTTTCAATAGCTATTATTGAAGATGAAAGTGATTATGATGCTTTTAAAAATTTTGGTATTGATGCATGGATTAGAATGTCTGAAATTTCTCAAATTAATAATATTATCAACTTAGTAAATAAAAGGTTTTTATCATAATTATAGATACTCACTGTCACTTAGACAATAAAAAATATTATGAAGATATAGATGCTGTTATTCAAAATGCATTGAATCATGGGGTTAAAGGTTTTTTAATCCCTGGAGCTGATTTTAATGATTTACCTCAAGCTATTAGACTTGCAGAAAAATATGAAGAAGTATATTTTGCTGTTGGAATACACCCTTATGACATTGATATGTATAATGAAGAGATGATGGAAAAATATGTTAATCATCCTAAATGTATTGCAATAGGGGAATGTGGTTTAGATTATTTTAGACTTCCTGAAGATGAAGATGAAAAAATAGCAAATGTAAAAAAACAAAAAGAAGTTTTCATATCTCAAATTGAATTTGCAAAAAAAGTTAAAAAACCTTTAATTATACATATTAGAGAAGCTTCAAATGATTCAAGACAAATTTTAATTGATTGTAATGCCAAAGAAGTAGGTGGAGTATTACATTGTTACAATGCGAGTGAACATTTACTTCCTTTGTCTGAGCATAATTTTTATTTTGGTATAGGTGGAGTTTTAACTTTTAAAAATGCAAAAAAATTAGTTGATGTTTTACCAAAAATACCAAAAGATAAGTTATTAATTGAAACAGATGCTCCATATCTTACCCCTCATCCACATAGAGGTGAAAGAAACGAACCATACTATACAACTTTTGTAGCGCAAAAAATGGCTGAATTACTTGAACTATCACAAGATGAGATAGAGAATTTAACAAGCACTAATGCTAAAAAATTATTTAAAGAGTTTTCTAGTCTTTCTTAGCTATAATCTGACTTATATCAAATAAGTGAGGATTTTTTGAATAAAATCATAATATTAATATTTTTTTTAATAAATACTCTTTGGGCTAGTATCGGAACAGATGAGGATTTAAAAGTTTTAAAAAACTTAGGACTTGAATCTTCATTTATCTCAGATAGTGAGTTAGTTGATATATTTAATGAGTATTCTTCTAAAAGTAAAATTAGTTATTATCGGAATATTTTAAAAAGATCATCTTTAAATGCTCAAGTTGTGAGAACAGAAATTGATAATGAAAATCTTCCCGAAGCTATATTTTTTATTCCTATGATTGAAACTAGTTTTGTAAATCATGTTAGAGGAAAAAATTCTCCAGCAGGGCTTTGGCAAATTATGCCTGCTACTGGAAAACATTTAAAATTAAGAAATGATGAATTTATTGATGAGAGATTAGATTTAATAAAATCAACTGATGCAGCTAGTTCTTATTTGAAAAGATATTATAATAAATTTGACAAATGGTATTTATCTATTTTAGCTTATAACTGCGGTGAAGGTAGAGTTATTGAAGGATTGACAAGAGCTTCTTTAGATATGTACATTGAAAATAATCCAAATAAAAGTACTCAAATTTTAAAAAGTTATCAAAGGGTTATTGATGATTATAGAAGAAGTAAAAATGGAGTTTCAAAAGTTTATGGTGTTTATGGTGAATTACAAAGTTTAGAAGTTCCTTTTAGTTTAGAATATTTAATTAGAAATAATAAACAAAGAGAATATTTACCTGAATCAAGTTTATCATATCTAAAAAGAGTTGTTGTTTTTTCAATGCTTTCAAGTAGAGACTTATTTGAAAATTTAAATAGAGCTCCTTATAAATTAGAAAAAGTAAAAGCACCAAAAAATATACAGTTAAATTCAATTGCTAATGCTATAAACATGAATTCAAGTGAGTTTTCAAATATAAATAAACATATAAGAAAACAAGTTTTGCCAAAAGATTCTAAAAACTTTAATATCTACATTCCAAAATATAAATTAGAGCTTTATAATAAAAATATAGCTAGTATTAAGCCAATTGTTGATAAAAAAGTAGAAGAAGTCAAAAAAAATAAAGTTATTGACAGTAAAAAAAATAAAGATGAAAAAAAGAATGTAAAAGATGCAAAACAAAAAGCCTTAGTTTACACAGTAAAAAAAGGAGATTCTTTTGAATCTATTGCAAAAGCTTATAAAATAAGTGTAAAAAAACTTAAATCTGATAATAAAAAGAAATCAAATTTAATAGATATAGGAGATAAAATTGAGATTTATAAATAGAAATTTAAAAAATAGTATATTATTAAGTTTATTATTAAGTCTATTATTTTTTACAGGATGTTCTCAAAAAAATGGTGATGTAGATTATAGTTTTTATAAAGATACTAGAAACTCTAAAATTAATAATTCAAAAGAGATGCATAAATATACTATGAGACCTTATAGTGTATTTGGTATTACATATTATCCTTTTGTTGCAAAAATCGGTGATGATTTTGATGGTATTGCTTCTTGGTATGGTCCTGATTTTCATTCTAAAAAAACTTCAAATGGAGAAATTTATGACATGTATGATATGACAGCTGCTCATAAAACACTACCTATGAATACTGTTGTAAAAGTAGATAATTTAGAAAATGGTAAATCAATTGTAGTAAGAATTAATGATAGAGGACCTTTCGTTAAAGGAAGAATAATAGACCTATCAAATAAAGCAGCTAATCAAATAGATATGGTTGGACGTGGAACAGCGAAAGTAAAAGTTACAGTTTTAGGGTATAATGGAGAAATTGATAATAGAGATGCGCCTGCTTTAGTTGTACCAAGTACACAAGTAGCAAGTAATAATATTACTAATGAAGAGCCAGGTATTGATGCATTAGAACCTTTGGAAATAAAAGAAGATAGTATTAAAACAAGTACTATACCTGTAAGTAATTCAAGAAGCACTGTAAGTACAACTTCTAGTGCTAAAATTACAAGACCAAGTACAACATCATCTTCTAATACATTATCTTCAGCAGGGGACTATAATCTTCAAGTTGGTGCATTTAGTCTTGAATCAGGTGCGATGAAAGTTAAAAGTGATTATCAAAAGAAATTTAGAAATAATAAAGTAGAAGTACAAAAAGTATTAGTAAATGGTAAAACTTTAAACAAAGTATTTGTAAGAGGGTTTAGTTCTTATGAGAATGCTCAACAGTTTAAAAATGCAAATGGTTTAGATAGTGCAGTTATAAGTAATGATTAGGATAAAAATATGATTGAAGTTAATAGAAAAACAAAAGAAACAGATATTAAATGTAAAATTGATATTAATGGTTGTGGAAAATCAAGTATTAATACGGGTGTAGGATTTTTCGATCATATGCTTGAAGCTTTGTCTAAACACAGTGGAATTGATATAGAATTATCTTGTGCTGGTGATTTACATATTGATGCTCATCATACCGTAGAAGATTGTGGAATTGTTTTAGGACAAGCTTTGAAAAAAGCTATTTTCCCAATTCAAGCAGTTGAAAGATATGGAAATGCAACTGTTGTTATGGATGAAGCAGCAACAACTTGTGCCTTAGATTTATCAAATAGACCATATTTGGTTTATGAAGTAAATGTAAGTGGAAAAGTAGGGGATTTTGATGTGGAATTAGCTGAGGAGTTTTTTCATGCACTTTCTGGAAATGCTGGATTAACTGTACACATAATACAAGATAGAGGAAGAAATAAACATCATATTTTAGAAGCTTCTTTTAAAGCTTTTGCAGTGGCTCTTAGACGAGCTTTAGTTAAAAATGAAAGATTAGGAATTCCAAGTACTAAAGGTATTTTATGATTGAATTAATTGTTTTAGATGTTGACGGTACTTTAACAGATGGAAAAATTACTTATTCTTCAAGTGGAGAAGAAACAAAATCTTTTGATGTTGCTGATGGCTTAGCAATTGCTGTATGGACTAAAAAATTTGGTAAAAAAGCAGCTATAATTACAGGAAGAAATTCTTCAATAGTTGATAAACGTGCAAAAGAGTTAAATATTACTCATTTACACCAAGGAATAAAAAATAAGCAAGAAGTTTTAGAAGAAATTTTAAAAAAAGAGGGTTTATCTTGGAGTCAAGTAGCTGCAATTGGTGATGATTTAAATGATTACAATATGCTAAAGAAAGTTGGCCTTTCATTTACTCCTGCAAATGGAAGTCATTATTTAAAAGATTTTGTAAATGTTATTTGTCAAAACAAAGGTGGAGAAGGTGCTGTTCGAGAAATGCTTGAATACATTTTTAAAGAAGAAAACTTGGAAGAGGATTTTTTAAACGCATGGATATGAGAATTTTCACCTCAATTCTTTTATTATTATCATTGGGTGCTTATTTTTTTCCTGTTGAGAATCTAAAAAAGAATACATTAGAAAAAGATTTACCATTAGTTATATTTGAAAGTCCAATTATGTATACTTTAAATGGAGAGAATGTAAATAGAGTAGTTGTTGCTACTCATGCTGTAAAATATCAAAATAGAGATGAAATGTTTAACGCAGATATTATTTTAAAAAATGATGATCCAACTAAGAATTTTGATAGTGAAAAACTTAAAGCAGATTTAATAGTAAAAAAAGCAGATGTTTATACTTTAACAAATAATGTAAAATACAAAAGAGATGATTTTATAAAATTAGATACAGATGAACTGATTTATGATCATATTAAAAAAATAGCACAAAATTCAAAACCTTTTAAAAGCGTTTATCAGAAACATATTTTAAACGGTAATTCAGTGTTTTTGGATATTAACAATGATTTTATAACAGCTAAGAATACACATTTTGAAATAGATATGACTAAAACGCAAAAAGGAAAAAAATGAAATATTTAATTGGAACTTTACTTTGTTCTACATTGTTATTTGCTCAAACTGAAACATTGATAATTGATTCACAAAACTTTCAAGCAGATGATAAAAAAGGAATCTCTATTTTTACAGGAAATGTAAAAATTAAAATGGGAGAAGATAAATTAAATGCAGATCGAGTAGATGTATTTTTTACAACAGATAAAAATAATGCAAAAACTCCTTTAAAATATGAAGCAACAGGTAAAGCTGACTTTGAAATAGTGACAAAAGATAAACACTATATTGGTAATGGTGATAAAATTATATATTCTCCACAAAAACAAGAATATACTATTATTGGTAATGGATTTTTACAAGAAAAAAATGATGATAGAAAAGTTTATGGAGATACTATTTTTGTAAATCAACTAAGTGGTGAAGCAAAAGTTAAAGGAAGTGAAACTAAACCTGTTAGATTTATTATTAATGTAGAACGTGGTGAAGATAAAGGAAGTAAAAAATGAAAATAACTGAAGCTAATTTTTTACAATCAGCACAGGGAATAGCTGATTCTCCAAGTCCAGATAGAGCAGAAGTTGCTTTTTTAGGAAGATCAAATGTTGGGAAGTCTTCACTTTTGAATACTCTAACAAATAGAAAAGGTTTAGCAAAATCATCTTCGACTCCTGGAAAAACTCAACTTATAAACTATTTTGAAATTAAATTTAAAACAGGTAATGAAGAATTACCTTATTTATTTGCAAGATTTGTGGATTTACCTGGTTTTGGATATGCAAGAGTTGCAAAAAGTTTAAAAGCAGAATGGAATAGAAATTTAACTGCTTATTTAGAACAAAGACCAAATTTACAAATATTTGTTCATTTGATTGATTCAAGACATCCTTTACTTGATATTGATAAAAATGTGGATGAATTTTTAAGAACAATAAAAAGAGGCGATCAAATTATTGTTCAAGCTTTTACAAAAATTGACAAATTAAAAATGAATGATTTAGCAAAATTAAAAAGAGAATACCCTGAAGGAATTTTTATATCAAATTTGAAAAAAAAGGGTATGATAGATTTACAAAATAAAATTACAGGATACTTATTTGGACATTAGATTTTATAAGCCAACAGTGGCTGATATTCTTAAAATGCAAGATATTGTTAGAGAAGAAGTGGATAAGGGAAAAATTCTTTTAAGAACTCAAGATGAAATGGCTACAACTATTCGGTCTTATACAGTTGTTGAAGT
Source organism: uncultured Aliarcobacter sp. (assembly GCA_965657055.1). Classification (GTDB taxonomy): domain Bacteria; phylum Campylobacterota; class Campylobacteria; order Campylobacterales; family Arcobacteraceae; genus Aliarcobacter. Next base: position 27,920 of record CBFHMY010000011.1, read on the forward strand.
TGATGGAAAAATGGCTGGATTTACAGCAACTCATATTCATTCTCCAAGACTTGCAGAAGTACGAAGTTTAGTTGTATCAAAAGATTTTAGAGGTTTAAAACTTGGAAAAAAACTAGTTGAATCATGCATTAAAGAAGCAAAAGAATATGGAATTGAACAACTTTTATCTTTAACTTATGAACAAGGTTTTTTTGAGTCTTGTGGATTTAGAGTTATATCAAAAGAAGAAATACCTGAGCACAAAATTTGGGCTGATTGTATAAGATGCAAGCATTTCCCTATTTGTGATGAAATTGCAATGGTAATTGATTTATAATTCCTTAGTTTTTATATAGCTTTATTATTCTAAAACTGCATTTTTAGTGTACAATGTACTTAAATATTATCAAAAAGGATTGATTTATGTGGTTGTCCACTACTTGTACTTTCAAATTTCACATTTCTGAAACTACTCCTTTTTTATTTATGTTGAAGCCTCGTGGTGATTTAAATCAGCATATAACTTTTGAAGAATTTATAATCAAACCAAATATCAAAATAACTCAATTTCAAGATGTTTATGGTAATTTTTATCAAAGATTTATTGCTCCCCCTGGAAAATTAAAAATTCAAAGTAATAGTAAAATTAAAACAAATGAGAATTTTAACAATGCATATGGAAAAGAATTTATAGAAGTTCAGTCTTTACCTGAAAATGTACTTTTATATTTGCTTCCTAGTAGATATTGTGAATCGGATTGTTTTAATCAAATGGCTACAGAAATTACTCAAGGTTTAGCTTTGGGCTATGAGCAGGTAAATGCAATTACTAATTGGATTAGAAATAATATTAGTTTTGAAAATAACAACAGCGATACTCAAGTAAGTGCTATTGAGGTAAATAATAGAAAATATGGAGTATGTAGAGATTTGGCACATCTAGCCATTGCTTTATGTAGAAGTATAAGTATTCCTTCTCGTATTGTTGTGGGATATTTATATAAATTAGAACCCATGGATTTACATGCTTGGTTTGAAGTTTATATTGGGGATGGATGGTATCGGTTTGATGCTACACAAGAAGCAAATAAAGAAGGATATGTAGTAATTGCATATGGTAGAGATGCCGCTGATGTAGCTGTTTATAATCAATATGGAGCTACCCTTTTTCCTAGTTCTCAAAAAGTTAAAGTAAAAAAAATAAAAGAGTAAATAAACTAAAATTTAGGATAAATTATGCAACGCTTTAAAATTATACATAGAACGTATTATAACTACTCAAATAGTGTTAATTTAGGAGCTCATAATTTACTTTTAAGACCAAGAGAAAATCATGAACTTAGAATCGAAAATTTTGTTTTAAATATAACTCCTAAAGCAAAAGTTTTATGGCATAGGGATGTTGAAGATAATTCTGTAGCAATTGCAAGTTTTAGTGAATCTACACAGCAATTATTAATAGAAAGTGAATTAATCATTCAACAATATAATGAATCACCTTTAGATTTTTTAGTCTCTTCTTATGCCATTAATTATCCATTTAAATATGAAGATGATGATAATTTAATTTTATCTGCGTATAGAATACTTCCAGATGAAGAAACAAGAAAGTTATTAAATAACTGGATTTTCAATATATATAAAATTAATGAAGAGATTCAAACTTATACCTTACTTCAAAGATTAACTACTTACATTTATAAAAACTTTACATATAAAATTAGAGAAGAAGTAGGTGTTCAAACAGCAAGTGAAACTTTATCTTTAGGAACAGGCTCTTGTCGTGATTTTGCGTATTTATTTATGGAAGCTGTAAAATGCCTAGGTCTTGCTACAAGATTTGTAAGTGGTTATTTATATGCTCCATTAATGAGTGAACAAGTGGGTTCAACCCATGCTTGGGCTGAAGTTTATGTTCCAGGTGCTGGATGGATTGGTTTTGACCCTACAAATGGTAATATTGTTGGAAAAGATCATATTGCAGTTGCTGTATCAAGACTACCTAATAATATCTCTCCAATAGCAGGTTCTTTTTCGGGAACTGCAACTTCAAATCTAGATGTTGGAGTATGGGTAACTTTATGTTAGTTTTTAGAAATGCTATTTAGTTAAAAAAGATTATAAAATCTTTTTTAACTGATTCTTGATGATAACAGGTACAAAAAACATAGATACAATATAAGATATTAAAGTCCCACCAATAAGTGCAACTCCTAGACCTCCAAATACTGCGTCATTTGCTATTAATGAACTTGCGAATACCATCGTTAGAACCGTAAGAATAATTGGCTTAGAACGAGTTGCTGTAGCTTTTGCTATGGCTTCATTAATGCTGAGATTTTTTTCATGTACTAACTGTTTTGAAAAATCTATAATCAAAGTTGAATTTCTTGAGTTTATTCCAATGAGTCCTATAAATCCTATAAGTGAAGTAGCTGTTAAATAAAAAGTATCAACTGTTATTAAATCCATAATTATATGGGCAAAGATAACTCCAATAATAGATATAAAACTTGATAATACAATTCCACCTGAAATTGCAAAATTTTTGTAATACATAACCATTAGAAAAAAGATCAGAACAAGAGCAATAATAAATGCTCCTCCTAAATCTATAAATGTATCAATTGTAACTTTTAATTCTCCATCAAAAACTAAATCAAATCTTTCATTTGTTTTTTTATCTATAAATGATAGGTTTAACATATCTGTTTTTATAACTTCATAATTAGAGCTTAAACTCTCTATCATTTCATTTCTTGAATCTAATAGGGGATAAATTTGGCTATCTTTATTTGTCTCTGCTATTACATTAATCATTAAATTTAGATTTTTTGAAGTTATTGTTGGCTCTTTTATAACTTCTTTTATTTTCACAAATTCTGAAATACTAACTGTATTTCCTTGTGCATTTATAATTTTTAGTGTTTGAAGTTTTGCTTTTAAATCATTTTGGCTTGAATTTGCCAATAATCTAGAGTCATCAAGTCTTAAGAAAATTGGTATTTGATTTTGTGCATTTGCTTTATTTATAACAGAGACTTTCATTCCTTCAAAAGCTAAATAAAGTATATTTTTTATTTGCTCTAAATCAACATTACTTATGATTGCTTTTGAATTATCAAGCTCAAGCTCATACATTACAAAATCTTTGTCAGCTAAAATATCAATATCAACTAAAGTTGCTTGATTTTTTAAAATTTGAGCTATTTTAATTGCAAAATCTCTTCTACTTTGAAAGCTATCTCCACCATATATTTCACTAACTATTGAAGCCAAAACTGGAGGACCAGCAGGAAGTTCTATAAATTTTATATTAGCTTCATATAAAGAGCAATTTTTTTGAACATCAGCTCTTAATTGGCTTACTAGATTATAACTTGTGATTTCTCTATCTTCTAGTTTTTTTATATTTACCATTATTTCGGCTTGTGATTCCTTATCTTTTAGGGCACTTTGTTTTACAAGTGCTGCAAAATCAAGGGGTTGACCTTCTCCTAAAAATGCTGAAATATTCGTGATGTTTTCATTTTTTTGAAGATTTTTTGTAATACATTGCACAATTTCTTTTGTTTGATTTATACTAGAACCATCTTTTAAATCCACATAAACAGAAAAAGTATCTGAATCTTTACTTGGAAGCATTTTTGCTTTTATTATTTGTGTTGGAAAGCTTGCAATACTTAAAATAAATAAAATTAAAGTTATGAAATAAACCATAAAAGATTTAAATGGAGTTTCTAAAATATTGTAAATGAATTTTTCTAATCTCATATTAAATCCTATAAAAATTTTTTAACAAAATATGGTGTAAACGCATATGCTACAAACAATGACATGGCCAAGGAAATAGGTACAAAAACAGGAAGAGGGTGCATAAACTGACCCATCATTCCACCTACGAAAAACATAGGAATAAAAGTCATTATAATAGCAATTGTTGCAATATTTGTGGCATTTCCTATTTCATTTGTAGCATTTATTGAAATATTTGTAATATCAATATTTGGTGATTCTTTTTTGTGTCTATGGATATTTTCAATTACAATAATAGCAGCATCAACAAGCATTCCTAAAGATACTATTAGTGCAAATAGAGTAATTCTATTTATTGTTTCTCCAAAAATAAAACCTATAAAAAGTGTAAGGGATAAAATCATAGGAACCATAACTGATACAATCATAGCTTCTTTAAATCCAAGTGTAAATATAAGTAAAATAGCAATAATAACTATAGAAATCAAAAGATTTGCCACAAGATCATTTACGGCATTATTTGCAGTATATCCATCATCTCTTGTGATAATATATTTTATATTTTTTGCTAATAATTCATCTTTAATAGAATCCATATAAGCAAAAATATTTTCATTTATAGTTACAGAATTTGTACTTTTTAATTTTGATGCTGTAAGCGTGATTTGACTTGATTCTTCAAAATCTCCTTTTTCATCTTTTATAAAAATTAAAGCCTCTTTTTTATTTTGAATATCAAAAGATTTCTCTACTTTTGCTATATTTTTTAGATAAATAGGTGTTTGAAAATTATAAGAGATTATTAAATTTTCTAAATCATTTACATTTTCTATTGCCTGTTTTATTCCAAAAACTACTATTGAAGAGCTTTGAGTATTTGTTGTAATATTTGGTGTTTTGTACGAAAGAGATTGTATTTGTTTCATAACTTGAGCTAATGAAAGGTTATAAGCTGATAATTTATTTGCATCAACTTGTACATTAAATTGCTCTTTTTTTTCACCTTTTAAATCAACCAATGCAACATCTTTTATTTTATTTATTTCTTTTGATATTTTGCTTACTTCATTGTATAAATCAGTTTGTAAAATTGCATCTTTCCCATCTATTTTATTTGCATAAAAAGCAATAGTAGCTATTGGAATATCTGTATCTATATCCATGGTTTTAATAATTGGCTGCATTGCACCTTGTGGCATTAAATCCATATTTCTCATAACTTGGTCATATAATTTTAGATTTGATTCTTCTTTATTTTCACCAATAAAATATTGAACTTGTACGATTCCAACTGAATCTTTTGCAAAGGAATAAATATTTTCAACACCTTTGATTTCTCTAATTTTCTTTTCTAAAGGCTCAATTATAACTTTTTGAATTTCACTTGGAAGTGCTCCTGGAAGTGCTACGATTACAACTCCACCACTTACTTTTATCTGAGGGTTCTCTTCCCTTGGCATTACAATAAGTGAAATATAACCTAATGCTAAAATAAAAACTCCAAAAATAAAAGTTAAAGGATGATTTATAAAAGCTAAGGATAGTTTTCCTGCAATATTTAGATCTTTATCTAATTTATTATTCATTTAAATTCCTAATTACCATTAGCTAAATCAATTAAAATCTTTGAGTACATTCCTGGATATATATTGAAATTTTCTTTATTAAAAGATATTTTTAATACAAATGAGTGAGTCATTCCATTTGTATTTGGAATAATTGCTTCAACTATTCCTTTTGTTTTGAAATTTTGAGAAGCTATTTCTATATTTACTTCTTGACCTATTTTTATACTATTTAAATTTGTTTCTGAGATATCTGTTTTTATTAAAAGATTTGATAAATCAGTTAATATAAGTGCAGGCATTGAAGGCATTGCCATTTCGCCTGCTTTTATTGATTTTTTAATAATTAAGCCATCGTTTGGTGCTTTTATTTTTAAATAATCATATTGTGTATCAACTTCTTTTAGTTTTGCATTAGTGATTAAAATCATATTTTTTGTATTTAATAAATTTAGTTCAAGTTGCTCAAGATCATATTTAGATACCAAATCTTGTTCTTGTAATCTTTTGTATCTATTGTAATTTAATTGGATGTTTTTTTCTTGATTTTTTAATATTTCAAGATTTAAAAGAACCTCTTTTTTATTTGAATCAATACTAGAAGAGTCGATTTCATATAAAAAATAACCTTTTTTTACATTTGAGCCTTCTTGAACATAAACATCTTTGATATATCCCATGTTTCTGCTTGTAATAATCTTTTAATTATCAGAAATCACTGTTCCTGATAGTTCTAGTTGATTTGCAAATAAATTTACACAAAAAATAGTTGTTAGTAATATTTTTATCATTAGTTATTTTCCTCTTTAATATTTTTTCCTAAAACAAGATTTAATGAAGCTAAAGCAAGAGATTTTTCATATCTAGCTTCTATTAATAAAGCTTCATTTTTTCTATAGTTTGCTTCTTGTTGAAGTAGGGTAGTCATTGAAATTAGTTGGTTTTTATATTGTAGTTTTGCTTGTTCTAAAATATCAAAGGCTAAGCTCTTAGCTTCAATTTTTTCTTCTAAAATTTTCTCTTTAGTTTCTAAATTAAGCATGGCTTTTTTTAGCTCTAATTTAATAGCATCTTTTAACTTCTCTTCATTTAAACTAGCTTTTTGATACTCTATTTGGCTTTTTTGTTTTTCTATACTTCTTGTATTATCAAATAAAGTTAGTGTTATACCAATCATAGCCATATAATAGTCTTTATCTTGGGATAGAGTTAAAGTATCATCATTATAGCCATATTCTAGTCTTGAAAAAATACTAGGGTAGTAAGCTGCTTTTGCAATATCAATATTTTTTTTACTAGCATTTACTTGAATGTTTTGCATTTTTACTTCATCTCTATTTTCTAAAGCTTGCTCATAAAGCTCTTTTTCATTTGGAAATTTAAAATAAAGATTTTTTAAATCTTCCACATCACTAATAGTTTCATCAGAACTTAAAAAACTTAAATATGCTAAGGCTAATTGAAAATTATTTTTAACTTCTAATAACTGTGAATTGATATTTGCCTCATAAACTTTAGCTTCATTTACATCTATTTTTGTAACAAGTCCTTCTTTTTGAAAAGCAATTGCACCATTTTTCATAAAGGTAATTGCTTCTTTTGCTTTTTCTAATGCTTTAATGAAGTCCTTTGCAATTACAGCACTATTATAAGCTTTTAAAACCTCAAACTCTAACTCTTTTACATCCAAGTTATATTTGATTGTATTTGCTTTTTCTTGAAGCTTTAGAATGTCTTTTTGATTTGATAATTTAAATCCTGTAAAAAGTGGAATATCATAAGTTAGTTTTGTATTAAAGTTATTTCTATCTTCTGGATAGTTTAAATCTGTTGGTTGAATATCTATTCCCTCACTTTGTTGAGAAAATCCAAAATCCCTAAAACTAGCTTCCCTTGAAGAAAGTTTATAATTAAAAACATATCCAGCATGATTTGTTCTGCTTATTTCTTCACTAAGAGATAGTTTCCCATAAGAAACAGAATCAATATTTTCGATATCTAGTTTTGAGGAATCTATATTTAATTTTTGTGCTTGTAAGTCTTTACTATTTTTTATTGTTGTTTCTAATATTTTATCAAAACTAACACTTTGCGCATATGCAAAAGAGACTAGCAATAATGATAAATAAATTTTATGCATTTTTTATCCTATGTTCACTATATAGGCATTATTATACATTAAAAAATAAGAAATGTATATGAAAAAGTGTATATATAATTATAAATATAGATTATATATAAATCTATTATATATATTATAATATGAGCTTATTTAAAGCTTTGGGATAGATTTCCAATTATTAATTGCCATCCATCAATTACTATAAAAAAGATGATTTTTATGGGCAGGGATATCATTACAGGAGGAAGCATCATCATCCCTAGACTCATTAAAATAGAAGCCACAATAATATCTATAACTAAGAATGGTAAGAAGATTAAAAACCCTATTTCAAAAGCAGTTCTTAATTCACTTACGATAAATGCTGGCATTAAAAGAGTTAGAGGAACAGCATCTATATTTTTAGGATTTGGCTCTTTTTTTATTCTATAGAAAAGTGCTAAATCATCTTCTCTTGTATTTTTTATCATAAATTCTTTAAAAGGTTTAATTCCTCTTTCAAAGGCAACTTCATAACCTATCTTTTCATCCATATATGGTTTAATACCATCTTCCCATGATTTTTTTCCATAAGGTTCCATAATAAATATTGTTAAGATTAATGATAAAGAAATAATAATTTGAGTTGGAGGAGTTTGTTGTAAACCCATAGCTTGTCTTAAAAGAGAAAATACAATTATTATTCTTGTAAATGAAGTAACCATTAGCAATAAGGTTGGTGCTAATGCCATTAATGTTAAAATTATAGCTATATTAATAGTTTTTACAAATTGTGCTGGTTCGTTAATTCCAGAAACAGATAAATTTACAATAGGTGCTGTATCTGCTGCAAATGCAAAAATAGATAAAAGTAATAAGGTAACTATAATTTTCAAAAAAAATCCTATGTAAAAAATGAGTTCAATGTTATCTAAAAAATGTTTAAAACGATATAATCGTGAATAAGGTCTAATCTTTACTTGTAATATAACCTAATTCATATAATTTGTCATAAATTTTACTAGTAATTTCTCCTGCTGCTTCTCCACCATGTCCTCCATGCTCTTCTATAACTGTTACAACATATTGAGGATTTTTAAATGGTCCATAAGTAGTAATCCATCCATGGGATCTTTCATAATATTGTAATTCACTCTCTTTCATTCTTACTTTTTCAGATTGAGGAATTGATATAACTTGAGCTGTTCCTGTTTTTGATGCAATTGTAATTTCAGAAGTTATATGTTTACTTGCTGTTCCTTTTGGTGCATATGAAACATCATACATTCCTTTTCTTAATACATCTAAATACTCACTTGGTATATCTAATTCTTTAGGATCTTCATATGCAGCTTTATAAAAATGTGGTTTAGGAAGTTTTCCTGTTGCTATATAACTTGTATATCGAGCAATTTGTAATGGTGTAACTAATACATTTCCCTGTCCAATAGATGAAATTACAGTTTCTCCCACATACCAAGGTTGATTATATTTTTTTTCTTTCCATTCTTTGTTCGGATTTACCCCAAAAAATTCATTTATTTGATCAACTCCTGTTTGTTGACCAAATCCTAATTTATCTAAAGTATGCGATATTTTATTTATTCCAATTTTCAAACTTCCCTTATAAAAGAAGTCATCACAACTCTCTGCAATTGCTTTTCTAAATCCGACATTTCCATGTCCACTTGATTTCCAACATCTGAAATTTCTATTTCCAATTGTAATTGATCCTGAACAGTTTACATTAAAATTATCTTTTATATTGTTTTCTAAAAATGATAAAGCAACACCCATTTTTATTACAGATCCAGGAGGATAAAGTCCATTTATTATTTTATTTGTAAATGGATGATTAAAGTCATTTCTCATCTCATTCCACTCTTTTACTGAAATACCTCTTGCAAAAATATTATTATCAAACTCAGGAAATGATGCAGCTGATAATATTTCACCATTTTTTGCATCCATTACAATAACAGCTCCACTTTTTCCCGTAAAAATTTCTTGAATATATTTTTGAAGTTTTACGTCTAAAGTAATTTTGATATTATTATCAATTGATGGTTCTTTTGAATCTAATATTTCAATCTCTTTATTTAAAGCATTTACTTTTACATCTTTATAACCCATTTCACCTTGAAGCTTAGTGTTATAATATTTTTCTAAACCATTTTTACCAATAATTCCATTGTATGAAGATAGTTCATTATTTAAAATATCAATTTTGGAAGCTTTTCCTACATATCCAATTATATGAGAAGCTACTTCTTTTTGGGGATAGTATCTTTTTGTTGAAGATTCTATTTTGATATCTTCTTTTGATGCTAAAATTGTATATTTTGAAAAAAACTCATCATAAGGAATATAATCAATTATTTCTATAAAATCATGATTATAAGAAGAATCGGCTTTTTTGTACTCTTTTAGTAACTTCTCTTTTTCATATTTTGGAAAATGTTTTACTATTAAATCAATAATTTTTTCCAACTGCTCTTTATATTTGTATGAGCTTAAGTGAGGTTTTATTAAAACAGTAAAGCCCATTTCATTAATTGCTAATTTTTCGCCATTTCTATCTTCAATAATTCCACGAATTGGTATTTTATTAACTCTGTTAATATAATTGTTTTTAGATAATTCTTCATAATATGTATTTGATTTAATACTTAAAAAATATACTCTTGAAAGTAAAGTAATAACAATTGAAAAAATAACAAGAAAAATTATAATTAATCTTATTTTCAAAGAAAAGCTCCTAAAAATAGTAGATCTATTATTGTATTTATAACTAAAGCAATAAATATATCTTCAGTTAATTCAAATGATAAAGCCCACATAATTATAAGTCCTATATAAAAGAATATTATATAAATATAACTATTCCCCGCACTATAAGACATTGAATTTTCTTCTTTTGGAAGAATAAAAGTATAGATAAATAAGGATAAAAGAGTTAAGGAAAAGGGCTTTAGTCCTGTATTTATTTCGATAAATAAAAATGATATGATTACAAATGTAAGTGAGTATAGATATCTTTTTCTAAGGCATCTATAAAATGCTGTAAATAAAATTCCAGCAAGCATCACTAATAGAAAATGTATTGAGGCAATAGTATTTATTGTTATTGCAATTAATAGTACTATAAATAAAAAAAATGGATTATCTAGGTTGTTTCTTGTCATATGTATCTAATATTTTATTTTTGAATAAGTTTGGATTATAGTATAAAGAATCTTATATGAATATCAAAACTTATTAATAAGAGAATTTGTTGTTTTTTCCTTGAGTTTATTATCAATATCTTTTCTATTATTTGATAAATCATAAATAAAAGAAAATATTTCAGCAACAGCTTTATACATAGATCCTGGAATTTCTTTATCTATATCAATTTGAGAGAGAAGTTCAATTAAATCAGCATCTTCTTTTATGGGAATATCGTGTTCTTTTGCTATTTTTATAATATTTGAAGCTGTTTCACCTTTTCCTTTTGCAGTAATTTTAGGTGCATTGTCTTTTTCAATATCATATTTTAAGGCAATTGCTTTTTGCGTTATATTTTTTTCCATTTTATGCCCTTATATCAATACTTGAACTTATTGTTTGAGAATAACTATTTTCCATATAAGTTTGAGCTGGATCTTTCTTTTGTGTTTCTTCTTCTTTTAAATCTAAAAGTTTAATATTTACGGGGATTAATTCTACACTATTAAGTGCAACTTTTAATGATTGCATATTATCTCTAATGGCTGTTTTAAAATGTTCTCTTTGTGCATATATTGTTAAATCTATTTTGTTTTTATCATACATAGCTAACATTAAATCAACTTTTCCAAAATCTTTTAGTGTTAGATTTATTTGACAATAAAATTTATCTTCATCAGTTTTTTTCATAGAGATATTGCCTTCATCAAGCATTTCCCAAAAAAATGGTAAATATACATTATTTGAATTGGAAGTAATTGAGGCTAATTGGTGATAATCTATTTGAGTTAATAATTTATCTACTTGTCTTGCTATATCTTGAGATTTTGGATCTGTTTTTGAACTAAGCTCATCTTGTATTTGTAGTAAAACAGATTTCATATCATCAGAAATATTACTTGAGTGAGCTTTTGGATTTACTAAATCTTTTATTAAATTTTCTACATTTTCAACTAATTTAGAAATATGAGTTTGAATGGTGCTGCTATTTGGGTTTAAGGTTTCAAGACTTTCTTTAAGATTTGTTAATAAGGGGCTTAGATTTGATGAAAAATTATTTGAAAATGTACTTATATTATTTTGATTTAACATATTTTGTATATTTTCACCTTTTACAAATAAATTATCCATTTTTAACAAATTATCAATTAATGGGATAATGTTTTTATTAGCAAGACTTGGATTTTGAACAATTTCATTTTTTATTTGAACTAATAAATCTTTTGTTTGAGTATTTATTGCTTCTTTATTTTGTGCTTGAGCTGTATTTAAAGAGTTATTTAAATTTTCTAAAGATGAAGTAAGTGTTCTTAAATTACTTGAGGTATCACTGCTATTTGGATTTTGAATTATTTTTGTAAGGACTTCATTTATTTGTTTTGCTTCAGGAATATCCATGTTTTTAACTAAATTTTGTACTTGAGTTAATGTTTCTTTATTTATTGAACTTGGATTTTGCAATAAATCATTTTTTATTTGGTTTAATAAATCTTTTGTTTGACTTGTATTTAGAGAATTATTTAACGAATTATTTAAATTTTCTAAAGATGAAGTAAGTGTTCTTAAATTACTTGATGTATCACTGCTATTTGGATTTTGAATTAT
>CBFHMY010000012.1:0-38661 GCA_965657055.1 uncultured Aliarcobacter sp.
CGACAATTAACGCAATTGTAAGTTCTGCAAAAACTGGAAAAATTGGAGATGGAAAAATATTTGTTTCATCTTTAGATGAAGTAGTGAGAATTAGAACAGAAGAAAGAGGAAGTGAAGCTGTTTAAAATTTTTAAAAGAATATGAATATTAAATTATTTATATTCTTCTTCATGAGGAAATATTAAAATATTTGATAATTTATATGCAAGTTAACTATCCATTAATCCTTGATTATATTTTAGTTAATTATGGCTTGTTATAATTTTTGTATAGATAGGTTGACGCAGCGACTTATTTATAAATACCTTAAGATTTAGATTTTTAGACAAATAATTTTTTATGTTTCCTTGTTAAAAAAAGGGTGTCGATTTTTATCCACTCTTTTTTTATTTTTTTCAATTTCCCTTAACTCTTTTATGATACTATTTCGAAATGATAAAACTTTTCACAAACACAACAAACTAATCTCATGCCTTTATCGAATTTAAATCAAGAGCAACTAAGTGCTGCAACTTGCCCATATGGGTACAATCTTATAATCGCAAGTGCTGGAACTGGAAAAACTTCTACTATTGTTGGAAGAATTGCAACTTTGATAAACAAAGGTGTAAAACCAAATGAAATTTTACTTTTAACTTTTACAAATAAAGCAGCAGCTGAAATGGTAGCAAGGGTTGCTAAGTATTTTGGAAAAGATATTGCTAAACAAATTATGGCAGGAACTTTTCACTCTGTTTCTTATAAACTTTTAAAAGAATTAAATGTAAATATAACTTTAAAACAACCAAATGAATTAAAAACTTTATTTAAATCAATTTATGAAAAAAGAGTATTTTTTGATAGACATGAAGAAGCTAATCCTTATGATGGTGGATATTTGTATGATATGTACTCTTTATACCTAAATTCAAATGATGGTGAAGATTTTGGAGAGTGGGTAAAATCAAAAAATGCTAATCATGAATTATATACAATGATTTATGAAGATGTTGTGGATGAATTTAATGAATTAAAAATAAAATATGGATATGCAAATTTTGATGATTTATTAACAATTATGCTTGAAACTTTAAAAGAAAAAGAGTTTGAATTTAAAGAAATTCTAGTTGATGAATACCAAGATACAAATCCTCTTCAAGGACGACTTCTTGATGGATTTAGACCTAAATCTTTATTTTGTGTTGGAGATTATGACCAAAGTATTTATGCCTTTAATGGCTCTGATATTGGAATTATTTCAACTTTTGGAACTAGATACCCAAATGCAGAAGTTTTTACTTTAAGAAAAAACTATCGTTCCACTAAACCTATTTTAGATTTAGCAACTAAAGTTATTGAACATAATGAAAGGGTTTATGAAAAAAAATTAGAAGTTGTAAGAACTGAAACAGAACATAAACCTAAGTTATTAGCTTTTGGAGAACTCTTTTCACAATATCAATATTTATCAGAGCTTATTTCTAAAACATCAACACCTCACAATGAAATAGCTGTAATTTACAGAAATAATTCAAGTGCAGATGGAATAGAAGCAACTTTAAGAGAATTTTCAATTCCTGCAAAACGAAAAGGTGGAATGAGTTTTTTTGATTCTGTTGAAGTAAAATTTATTTTAGATGTTTTAGTAATGCAAATAACACATAATGATATGATGGCTTTTATTCATATAGTAGAACATGGAAAAGGTATCGGAAAAGCCATAGCCAAAGATGTTTTCGATGCATTAATCAAACTAGGAGATGGAGATTTATTAAAAGGATTATTTCAGCCCCGTGCTGATATGAATAATCCATATGAAAATGGAAAAGTGAAAAATAGACAACTTGGTCTTTTTGATGATTTTTTAGAATTAGGATCTGTATCAAAATTTAAAGACTCTAATTTTGACGAAGCTTTTTTAGGAAATCCCATATTAAAACATCCAAAATTAAATGTGGATGGTGGTAAATATTTATTTGACATTTATTTATTAATGAAGCATTTAAGAAGAACTAAAAATCCAGAATCATTAGTTTCTAGTATTTCTTCTTCTATGGCTTATTCTAAATTAAAAGATTTTTTATCTACAAAAAGAGCAACACAAAAAGATGGAACAATAAATCCTATGCAAAAAACTAAAGCACTTGCAAAAATAAATAGAAAAGTAATGCTTTTAAAAAATTTATCACGAAATTTTCAAGATTTATCAAAATTTATAAACTCTATGATTTTAGGTGGAAGTGAAATGAGTGAAGGCGATGGAGTAAATCTTCTTTCAATTCATGCAAGTAAAGGTTTAGAATTTAAAGAAGTTTATGTAATAGACCTTATGGATGGGCGATTTCCAAATAGAAAACTTATGAGTAAAGGTGGAAGTATAGAAGAAGAAAGAAGACTCTTTTATGTGGCAGTTACAAGAGCCAAAGATATTCTTTATTTAAGTTATGCAAAATCTGATAAGATAAAAAAAATGAGTTTTATAGCAAGCCCTTTTTTAAGAGAAGCTGGCTTGATAGTTAAAGAAAGTGATGAAGAGTAAATCTTGAATATTTAAGGTAAAATGTCGCCTATTATATAAATAGGATAGATAAAAGTGGAAAAGTTTTTTTTAATTATTTCGATTTGCTCAATTATTATGTTTTCTCCATCTTTATCAAAACTACTTAGAACACCTGTTGTTGTAGTTGAAATATGCTTAGGTTTAATAGCTGGATATTTTGGTTTAATTTATGGTGATGAAACATTAAAGTTAATAGCGAAATTTGGCTTTGTATACTTGATGTTTCTAGCAGGTCTTGAAATAAATTTAAAACTCGTAAAAATAATAAAAGCTACTTTAGCTTTAAATGTAATTTTATATTTTGTATTTTTATATAGTATCTCTGGCTTAATATGTTGGCTCTTTGATTTAGGTATTACTTATTTTGTAGCATTACCAATATTTTCTCTTGGTATGATTATGATGCTTATTAAAGAATATGGTAAAGACGAACCATGGCTTAATCTTGCTTTATCTATTGGTGTTGTGGGTGAAGTTATTAGTATTTTAGCATTAACTTTATTTAGTGGTTGGGTTGAACATGGTTTTAATCTAAGCTTTTTTATCTCTATTTTAACAATAATAGGTGTTGTTATTCTTACAATTTTAGGCCTACGATTATTTTATATAATTTTTTGGTGGTATCCTGAATTAAAAAAATTTCTTGTTCCAGATTCTGATAATAATAGATTTGATCAAGATATTAGATTTTCAATTTCAAGTTTATTAATTTTGGTTGCAATTATGTATGCTTTAAAAATTGATGTTGTACTTGGAGCATTTGCTGCTGGGCTTTTCTTTAAGATGTTCTTTTATCAAAAACATGATTTAATTGAAAAAATCGAGTCTTTTGGTTTTGGTTTTTTCGTACCAATATTTTTTATCTACACAGGATCTACTGTAAAACTAGATATGCTAACTTACGATATATTTAAACATGCACTTTTTATTATGACAGCAATAATAATAATTAGATTAATAAGCTCATATCTAGCATTTTATAAATATCTAAAATTTAAACAAACAATGTTATTTGCATTAAGTGATTCTATGCCCTTAACTTTTCTTGTGGCAATTGCTATGCTAACTTATAACTATGGTTTGATAAGTCAAGCGGAATATTTTTCATTTATTATAGCAAGTATGATTGATGGATTAATTTTAATGCTTTTAATTAGAAAACTGCATAAAACATTCTCAATTAGAAGTCAAAATAATTAAAAATTATATTTGCTAAAAATCTAAAATAATGAATTCTAATTCAGTTATATTTTCAATATAACAAAAACAAATATCATAAATAAGCCCCAATTATAGGTGCTACTTTAATGCTATTAAAGGCTTGTTATTTTCTACTAAATATAAGATTATTTAATATTTTAAGTTTCATTTTAACTTATAAAATCTATAATAGTGTTGATGAAAAAATTTAATGAGTATTATCAAATATCTTAGGAGGTAAGAGTTGAAAAACAGCGAAGTTTTACAAAAAGAAGTTAAATCTAGTGCTACTGTTGTAACAAGTAGAAGAGATTTTTTCAAAAAAACTGCTATTTATTCTGCTGGTGCCTTAAGTGCTGCCTCAGTTTTAGCGCCGATGTCTGCAAGAGCAGATGATCCAGCAATTATAAACGAAGCGCCTTGGGGACAAAAATTAGGAGATCCAGTAGATAAAAATTTATATGGTATCCCATCGGCATATGAGCATAATAATATCAGAAGAACACATGAACTATTCTCATCAGGGGATGCACATGCATCTGTTTCGATGTGTCCAATTCATGAATCAGAAGGAATTATTACTCCAAATGGTCTATTTTTCGTAAGAGATCATGGTGGAACTGCACATGTTAATCCAAATGAATGGAGATTAATGATTCATGGAAAAGTTAAAAAAGAGATAGTTTTAACTTTAGAAGATTTAAAAAAATATCCAAGTGAAACAAGAACATACTTTATCGAATGTCCTGCAAATGGAAGTCCTGAGTGGAGAGGTCCTCAATTTAATAGTTTACAATTTATGAAAGGTCTTATGAGTGCTGCTCAATGGACGGGAGTTATGTTAAAAACTATTTTAGAAGATTTAGGCTTAGAAAAAGATGCAGTTTGGATGCTTGCTGAAGGTAGTGATAATGCTTCAAATCCTAGATCTATTCCTGTTGATAAAGCATTGGATGATATTATGGTTGTTTGGGGACAAAATGGTGAAGCATTAAGACCTGAACAAGGATATCCTGTAAGACTTGTTGTTCCAGGATGGGAAGGAAATCTTAATACTAAATGGTTAAGAAGATTAGAGTTTTCTGACAAACCATGGCATTCAAAAGAAGAAACTTCAAAATATACAATGCTACAAAAATCAGGGAAAGCTATTAGATATTTCTGGGTAAATGAAGTTAACTCTGTAATTACTTCACCATGTCCTGAAAAACCGTGGACTCATCTTAAAAAAGGTGAAATGGTAGAAATTGAAGGAATTGCTTGGTCTGGACATGGAACAATCAAAGGTGTAGATATATCATTTGATGGTGGAGATAATTGGGTAGAAGCTAAATTAAAAGGTTTAGTACTTCCAAAATCTTGGACAAGATTCTCTTATATTGTTAAATGGGATGGAAAACCTATGATTCTAGCAAGTCGATCATATGATGACTTTGGAAATGTTCAACCTACAATTGATGAAGAAACATCAGCAGTTGGTGTTGAATCAGTTTATCATAGAAATGCAATAGTAACATGGGAAATAACAAGCAAAGGAGAGTGTAATAATGTTCAAATTAGAAAACATAAAAAAGCTTAAATCTACTCTTCTTAGTGTTGGTTTATCTAGTTTATTAGTAAGTTCTGTGATGGCTGCTTCAAAAGAAGTATCTGTTGATGGTGCTGTGAAATATCCAATAAAAGATGGTAAATATTCTTCTTATAATGTAAATACTCAAGATGTAAAAAGTTATAACATTGGAAGAACACCAACTGAGAATGAAATTAAAGCTTGGGACATTGATGTAAAACCTGATGGAACTGGTTTACCTGAATTTGAAATGAATAGAGGTCAAGTAGTTCTAGGAGATGATGGAAAACCTAAAAAAGCTGAAGGTTCAGTAGAATGGGGTGGAGAGCTTTATGATGCACAGTGTGTAATGTGTCATGGTGATTTTGGTGCAGGTGGAAAGGGTGGTTATCCTAGACTTGCTGGGGGTTCAGTTAACTCTTTAAAAAATCAAAGATTAAATCCAGCGGATGAACATCCGAATCCTGAGAGTCCATTAAGAACAGTTGGTTCATATTGGCCATATGCTAGTACATTATATTGGTATATTCAAGATTCAATGCCATATCCTCATTCAAAAAGTTTAACTAATAGTGAAACTTATGCAATCACTGCATATATATTATCAGTAAATGGTATTAAATATGAAGGTGAAGATATGGAAGATGAGTTTGTATTAGACAAAGAAAAAATGATGAAAATCAAAATGCCAAATGCAGATGGTTTTTATCCTGAAGTTGATACAAAAGATCCAAGACAGGGCGTTAAAAATATGACTGCATTGCTTTCTGATCCTAAAATTTATGGAACTGGAACAAAATGTATGAAAGACTGTATTAAAGAAGATACAGACAAACTTTTAATGAAAATAGAATATGATTTAACAGCTAGTGCAAATCAAGCTATATCAGTTGAAAGAGATTTACCTAAGGTAGTAGATACTTCTGTTAAACCTGGTCAAGTTACATATGAAGCAAATTGTTCTGCATGTCATGGAAATCCAGCTATTGGTGCTCCTGTTTTGGGGGATAAAGATGCTTGGAGTAAAGTTCTTGAAAAAGGTATAGACAAAGTTTATCATAATGGTATAAATGGTATAAATACAATGCCTCCTAGAGGTGGCACAGATTTAACTGATGACCAAATGAAAGAAGTAATCGACTATATGATTAATTCTAGTAAATAAAAAGGAGAACGTTATGAATGTAATTAAGAAGTTATTAACTGCATCTGCAATCAGTGGATTTATTGCTGTTAGTGGTTTTGCATCAGATGCTGATTTAGTAAAAGAAGGTGAAAAAATTTTCACAACAAATACTCAAGGTAACTGTGTTGCTTGTCATGCAATAAATGGTAAAACATTAGATGGACCAGGAAGTATGGGACCTGTATTACAATACTTGTCAGCTTGGCCAGAAGATGCATTATATGAAAAAATATTTGATCCATATAAATCAAATCCAGTTTCAGCAATGCCAGCATTTGGTAAAAATGGATGGTTAAGTGATTCTGAAATTAAAGCCTTAGTTGCTTATTTAAAAACAATAAATTAATAAAAGGAAAGTAAAATGATTAATAGAAGAAATTTTTTAGGTTTAGGTTTAGGAGCTATGGCAGTGGCTGTAATCCCTGGTAAATTAAATGCGATTGACTTTAGAGAAACTAAACCAAAAGCTTGGACTGCAACTAAAGTTGATGATGCTGTAAAAGAAATCTTTGGATCTACTGCAACAACTGAAGGAAGTATAAATTTAAGTGCTCCTGATATTGCTGAAAATGGTGCTGTTATTCCTGTATCTTTTGATACTGAATTAAAAGCAACAAAAGTAGCAGTTTTCCAAGATGCAAATCCTGAAAGTGCTGTTGCTGTGTTTACAATTCCTGAAAATGCAGTAATTGATTATGCAATTAGAATTAAATTAGCAAAAACTGGAACAGTTACAGTTATTGCTGAAGCTGATGGAAAATTATATTCAGTTTCTAAATTAGTAAAAGTAACAATTGGTGGATGTGGTGGTTGATTTAATTCAACTAATCTCTAATAAAAAAACGAAAAACAAAAATTAAAAATAAAATGAAGGAATAAAAATGTCAGATACTACAAAAATCAAAGCAAAATTAAAAAATGGAATAGTTGAAGTAAAAGCATTAGCTACTCACCCAATGTTAAGTTACCAAGAAGCTGAAAGAGCAAAAAAAGAAGCAAACTTTATTACTTACGTAGTTGCTAAAGTTGCTGGAAAAGTTGTTTACGAAGCATCAACAAGTCAATTTTTATCAAAAGATCCATATATGAAGTTTTCATTTAAAGGTGGAAATGTTGGTGATGATCTTGAGATTACTTGGAAAGATTTAAAAGGTGCTACTGATACTAGTACAGAAAAAATTAAATAATCACTAGTTTTAGTGATTTATATAAAAGGAGAGATACTATGTTATCAAAAATTGTAAAGTCAACAGCATTATTAGCATTAACAGTATGTGCTTTAAATGCTTCAGATTTCAATGCACAAGCAGAAAAAGATAGAATTGAAGCAGTAAAATATTTTGAAGCAAAGTTTGCTGATCCAGAAAAAAATAAAGATAAATTTTTTCCTTATTCAACAGATGCTGAATTAAAAAATGATTATGAAAAAAATCTAAAACATAATGATTTTAATATTGGAACTTATGCATACTCAAAAGATGCAAAGATGCAATATGATGCTATTAAAGAAATGCCTCCATATGAGTCAGATATTGAAGCAGGAGAAGAGTTATATAATAAAAAATTTGCTAATGGTAAATCATTAGCAACTTGTTTCCCAGATCCTGCAGTTGCAGGAAATTATCCATATTTTGATGACAAGAAAAAAGATGTAGTTTCTTTAACTTCAGCTGTAAATGATTGTCTAAGAGATAATGGTGAAAAAGAATGGAATACAAAAAAAGGTGATATGGCTAATTTCCAAGCATATTTAGCAAATTCATCTACTGAAGCTGGTAAAAAATTTGATATAAAAATTCAAAATGCAGATGCTCAAAAAGCATATGAAAATGGTAAAGAGTTTTATTACACACAAAGAGGATATTTAAAAATGTCATGTGCAACTTGTCACGTTCAAGGTGCAGGACAAAGAGTTAGAAATGAAAAACTTTCTCCTTTAACAGGACAAATTACTCAATTCCCAGTTTTCAGATTAAAATGGGATAGCTTAGGTACATTAGAGAGAAGATTATCAGGTTGTGTAGTTGATCAAGGACAAGTTCCACCAAAAGATGAAAGTACACAAATGAAAGAATTAATCTATTTCATGGCGTATATGTCAAATGGTATGGCTATAGATGGTCCGGATATTAGAAAGTAAGGGGTGAAAGTTATGAAAAAAATAATTATAAAATTAGCAACAGCTACAGCTTTATTAACTTTTGGATTAGTTAACGCATCAGCTTCTGATATATCAAATCTAGATGTTAAAAAAGAGTGTAATGTAGAAGCGAATGGTGTTGAAAAAGTACTTGCAACAGCAGTTAAATATAATGAAATAGCAGTAAAAAACAAAATTGAGTTCATGAGACTTGGTATGAAAGCTAGTGAATATATTGAAGTTGTTACTGAAGCTTTAAAAACAGGTTCTAAAAACATTGACATAAGTGTTGATAAAAAAGAAAAAACAGGTGAAGCTACAATAGAATTTGGAGCTTGGAGAGCATGTTCTTTCGCTATTAGTGCATTAACACAACAAGAAGAAGGTAAAAAAACTTGGAGATCGGCAGTTCCAGGTGATGGTTATAAATATTAATTTTAATTGATTAATATTTGAATTAAAAAAGTCAAGAGTTTAAATCTTGACTTTTTTTTTGTATTAGAAAAGGAATAGAATGAAATTTTTTAAAAATTTAGTAGTATCATCATTAATATTAGGACTTACTTCATCATTATCATTTGCAGAAGAAAAATTTGTTCCTATATCGGATGGTGTTAAATCTGTTGATATAACTTTAGATGGTCAAAAATTTACTATCATGAGAAATCAAACTGCAGGGAATAAAATCTCTTCATTATATGATACTACAGATAGAGGAACTCCTCAACCTATGATTTTAGCACCAGGTGTTGAAACTGTAGGAGAATTAGAATTTATAGAGTATATGAAAAAAGCTCAAACTGATACTAATATTGCAATCATTGATTCAAGAAAACCAGGATGGTTTGCAAGACTTAGAATTCCAGGTGCAGTTAATGTTCCTTTTACAAATTTTAATGATAAAGATGATGCAATAGATATGATGGAAGATTATATGGGCATTTCTGTTAAAGATGATGGTTCTATAGATTTTTCAAAAGCTAAAACAGTAGTTCTATATTGCAATGGTTATTGGTGTGAACAAACTCCAGGAATGGTTAAGGATGCAAAATTTGCATTATTAAAAATTGGATATCCAGCTGAAAAAATCAAATACTACAGAGGTGGAATGCAAGCATGGACTTCGCTTGGTTTCACAGTTGTTGGCGATGACGCTAATGCTGCAAAATAATTAAGGATTATTACAATGAGTAAATTAAGTAGAAGAGAATTTGTTTATATGATGGCAGTACTTGGTGCTGCACCTGTATTTGCTAATTCTCATACAAGAATGACTGATACAACAAATAAATTAGAAGATTATTACAAATTAAAACCATTTGGAAATGCAAGATTCTTACATATGACAGATTCTCATGCACAGTTATTACCTGTATATTTTAGAGAACCAAGTGTAAATCTTGGGTTTTATGGTAACTTTGGTAAACCACCTCATATTGTTGGTGAAAAATTGTTAGACTATTATGGAATTAAAGGTAATAAAAGACTTGAATATGCATATTCATGTGTAAACTTTGAAGAGCATGCAAAAGCTATGGGAAGAACAGGTGGTTTTGCTCAAATTAAAACTGTTGTTGATTATTTAAGAGATAGTTTTGGAAAAGATAAAACTCTTATGTTAGATGGTGGAGATACTTGGCAAGGAAGTGCTACTGCTCTTTATACAAGAGGTAAAGATATGGTTGGTGCTATGAATTTACTTGGTGTTGATGTGGCTGTAGGGCATTGGGAATTTACTTATAAAGCTGAAGAAGTTTTAGAAAATGTAAAAGCTTTAAATGCTGAATTCTTAGCACAAAATGTTTTTGTAAAAGAAACATCAATGATGAATGGAATTGAAGCATTTGATGAAGATACTGGACATGCATTTAAACCATATACAATTAAAAAAATGGGAAATGCAAGAGTTGCTATTATAGGACAAGCTTTCCCTTATACAACAATTGCAAATCCTCAAAGATTTATTCCTGATTGGACTTTTGGTATTAAAGAAGATTCAATGCAAGAAATAGTTGATATGATTAGAGAAACTGAAAAACCAGATGCAGTGATTGTTCTTTCACATAATGGTTTTGATACTGATAAAAAAATGGCAGAAGTATGTACTGGAATTGACTTTATTATGGGTGGTCATACTCATGATGGTGTTCCTGAAGCTGTTCCTGTTAAAAATCCTGATGGTACAACTTATGTTTGTAATGCTGGAAGTAATGGTAAATTCTTAAATGTACTTGATTTAGATATTCAAAATGGAAAAATCAAAGACTTTAAATTTACATTATTACCAATTTTCTCAGATTTAATTCCTGAAGATAAAGATATGAAAAAATATATCGAAGAGCAAAGATTACCTTTCTTAAAAGAATTAACAAGAGAAATTGCAACAACTGAAATGACACTATTTAGAAGAGGTAACTTTAATGGTTCTTGGGATCAAATTATTTGTGACGCTTTACTTGAAGTAAAAGAAGCACAAATTTCTCTAAGTCCAGGATTTAGATGGGGAACATCTGTAATGCCAGGTCAAGCTATTACTTTTGACGATTTAATGACTCAAACAGCTATGACTTATCCAGAAACTTATGCAAGAGATATGTCAGGAACAGATATTAAACTAATTTTAGAAGATGTTGCTGATAACTTATTTAATGAAGATCCTTTCTACCAACAAGGTGGAGATATGGTAAGAACAGGTGGTATTTCTTATAAAATTAACCCAAAAGGTAAAATGGGTGAAAGAATAACAGATATCGTTCTTACAAAAACTGGAATGAAAATTGATGCTAATAAGTCTTATAAAGTGGCTGGTTGGTCAACTGTTGGCGCTCAATCTCCTGGTGAACCTGTATGGGAAACTGTTGAAACATATTTAAAAAATGTTAAACATATTAGTAAATTAAAAGTTGATACTCCTGATATTATTGGAGTTGCAGGAAATCCTGGAATTATTTAATTTTTTCTTTTAAAAGTATAAAGAGTTTTCTCTTTATACTTTTTCTATTTAATAAATCTTTAACTTTTAAATATTTATTAAGTTGAAAAAAGGATTTTAATTTGATAAAAATTTTATTAGTATCTTTACTTTTTATATTAAATCTATATGCAGATTTTAAAGAAGGTAAAGAAATTTTCCAGAACAAATGTTCTACTTGCCATGGCTCTTTTATAGAAATAAATACATTAAAAGAGAATTTCTTTGAAAAAAACAATAAACTTTTGAATTTAAAAGCACCTACTGTTAATATGCTAGCATATGCAATTATGGATAGTCCAAAGAAAATTGGTGATCCTACTGATCCTGAAATGCAAGAAATAGAAATAGAAAAATATATAAAATCTTATTTAGAAAAACCAGATAGATTTAATTCTATTTGCGATGAGCATATTTTAAAGTTTTATGATACAAAAAAGAGTATGAAACTAAGTGATGAAGAGTACAATAATTTAGCAATCTTTTTTATGGAATATAAAAATAATTTAGAAACTAAAAAAGATGAAGTAAAAGATGAATTTTCTTCTAAAGATGAAGAAAAAATCTTAAAAAAAGCAAAAGATGAAAATAAACAAATTATAATCTATGCAACTGCAAAATCTTGTTTCTTTTGTAAAAAGATGGATAAAGAAGTTTTAGGACTTGACGATATCAAAAATCTTATAAAAAAAGATTATGTTTATGTAAAAAACGATATGGATGAAAATGCATTACCATTTGATTTACAAAAAGTTTATAAAAAAATTACACCAACTTTTTTTATACTTACAAAAGATGGAAAATATATAAAACAATATCCTGGATCTTGGACAAAAAGTGATTTTATAGAAATATTAAAAGAGAATCTTAAATGAAAAATATAGGAAAAGTATTAAAAACTTTTAGTGCAACAAAAGAATCAAGTGGACTTCCTCGACCTTATGTGGAAAAGTTAAATTTAATAGTTGATTTTGGAATTGAAAATGATAAATTTGCAGGAAAAAAACTAGATCAAACTGTTATGATTGTTGGAATTCAATCCTATGAAATAGCAAAAGAGAATAATATAGATTTAGAATTTGGTTCTTTAGGTGAAAATATACTATTAGATTTTGACCCACATATTTTTGAAATTGGAAAACAATTGTTCATAGAAGATACAGTTATTGAAATAACACAAATTTGTACCGTATGTAACCATTTGAGTGTATTTGATAAAAAATTGCCAGCACTCTTAAAATCTCATAGGGGACTTTATTGTAAAATTATAAAAAATGGTATCATAAAAGAAAATATGATAGTTAAAGGATAAAAAATGAAAAAACTGATTTTAATTGTTTTAATGGCAATTTTTTCTTATGCACAATCAACTTTTAGTGATCCTCAACCAACATTTGAGAAGCCTAGAAAGCTAGTTATAAATTTACATGATAGCAACTTAGAAGTTGTAAACCATACTCTTGGTTCAATTTATAATATTTTAAAAGAGTATCCAAGTGAGACTTTAAAAGTTGCCGTTGTTCTTTATGGAAATGGAATGAGAGCTGTTAAAAAAGATTATGACAAAGCAACATTAGATAGAATAAAATCTCTTATGGAATATGATGTTGAATTTATAGGTTGTAAGAATACGATGGAAACTATGAAATGGACTGAAGAAGATTTCATAGATGATATTGATTATGTTCAAGCTGGTATTGTAGAAATCATTGAAAGACAAACATCTGGTTATATAGGTATTACGCCTTATTAATTTAAAATAAAAGGATAAAAAATGTTAAAAAAAGCTTTATTATTTTCAAGTTTACTTATTTCTTCTAGTTTATTTGCTACAAATATATCAAAAGAAGATTGTACAAAAAAGGGTGATAATTTTATTTTTGCAGGAAATGAATGTATTCAATTTTATAAATCTAAAGGTGATACTGAGGATGCTTTAAATATTGTTGTTCATGGAACATGGAAAGAGGGTACTAATACTCTTGCTCGTTATTCTCCATTTGCAGAAAATTTATCTTTACAAACAGATATTACAACTGTAGCTGTAGCACTTCCTGGATACTCAGGTTCATCTACAAATAATTTCAAAGCATTATCTCATGAAGGTGGAGAAAATTTATCTGCAAAAAAAGAGTATATTGAATTTTTAGCTTCACTTGTTGAGGCTTTAAAAAATAAATTTCATGCAACAAAAGTTACTTATATAGGTCATAGTGCTGGATGTACAATGGGTGCTACAATGACAGGATTAAACCCAAATTTAGTAAACAATCTAGTTTGTGCAGGTGGTGTTTATAATATCCATGAAAAAGAGCAAGGTAAAGATTTAATATCAATGACTGATGTTTTACATAATGTAAATAAAGATATGAAAATGGTTTTAGTTTATGGAACGGCTGATGATATTTCTAAACCTCAGATTACAATTGATTTTTACAATTTAGCTAAAGAAAAAGGCTTTAATGTAAAACTTGTTGAAGCAAAAGATGCTCCACATTTAGACCTAGATATGACAGATGCATCTGTTAATGCTATAGTTGAAGTAGTTGAAGAGGACTAATCTTTTAAAGATTAGCCTTCTGTGGAATAACCGCATAAATAGGAATATTCACAGCAAGTAATGATGAAACAATTTCAGGTATTTGCTGTGCACATATATCTAAAACAAAACCATGTTTTAAATTCCTCATATTTTTAATATAACTTATATCTAATAAAATTTCTTCAGCTAGTTTTTTATCAGCAACTTCAAAATATACTGATAAATCATCTTCACTATAATCAAACTTTATACCTGTAACATTTTTATTATTGTCTTTTTTTTGTAATGTAAATATTTTAAATAATTTAGTAAAAAAACTTTTCATAAATCCTCTTTTTTATATAGTGGATTAATAATAGTGTGTAAGTGTGGAAGAAATGTGTATCTAATAATTTATTGTATAGTTTGAAACTAAATCAGAAATTGTTTTCCCTATTTTTGAAAGATTATTACTTTGTAATCTATTTGAATTTCCAGATATTCCAACAGCACCAATTAAAATATTTTCTTTATTAAATAAAGGAACAGCAACACAACACATACCATCTTGATACTCTTTATTATCAATAGAATATCCTTTATTTCGAACTTCATCTATCTGTATTTTTAGATTATTTATATTTGTAATTGTATTTTTTGTGAATTGATTAAATTTAATTTTTTCTAAATCATAATTTCCAAAAGCTAAAATAGATTTTCCAAGTGCACTTGTATGTAAATTTGTTTGTACACCTATATTATTTCTTGTTTTTAATTCTTGATTTGATAAATCAATTTGATTGATATATGAAACTTTATAATCATCAAAAATGCCTAAGTATGCACATTCATTTGTAGTTTTTGAAATCTCTTCTAGTAAAACTTTTGTTTTTTTGATTAAGAGTTCAATTTTTGTTGATTGATTTGTTTTATTTGAAATATCATTTGCAATTATTTCATTTGAATTTTCTAAATAAGAGATAAAATCTTCATCTTTTAGGGTTTTTAGAAGTCTTGACATGGTACTTTTATCAATTTGTAATTTCTCACATAAAGTAACTGCTAAAATAGGTTTACCGTAATCGGCGATAAACCTATAAACTTTTAAACCCTTTGATAAAGATTTTATTAAAGATGGCATAATAAACCTTTTTTGATTTATTATAACCTATTTATTTTGTTAATAACTCATTAAATTTCGCTAACCATTCAGGATGAGCAGGCCAAGCAGCAGCTGTTACTAAATTTCCATCAACAATTGCACTTTCAAAACCAATATCAGCCCATGTTCCACCACTAAGTGCTACATCTGGAGCACAAGCTGGATAACAAGAACAAGTTTTATTAGCAATAATCCCAGCAGCTGCAAGAACTAAAATACCATGACAAACAGATGCTATTGGTTTATTTGCAGAATTAAAATTTTGAACAATTTCAATAACTCTTGGATTTAATCTAATATACTCAGGAGCACGTCCACCTGGAATTACTAATGCATCATAAGAAGATTCAACAACTTCATCAAATGTAGCATTTAAAGTGAAGTTATGACCTGGTTTTTCTGTGTAAGTTTGATCACCTTCAAAATCATGAATTGCTGTTTTTATTTGATCATTTGCTTTTTTATTTGGGCAAACAACATCAACTGTATAACCTAACATTTTTAAACATTGAAAAGGAACCATAAGTTCATAATCTTCTACGAAATCACCAGCTAATATAAGAATTTTTTTTGACATAATTTCTCCTTAATTTTATTAATTAAAGATATGTTATAAGAAATCTATTTAAAATAAAATTTATTTTAAAAGTAGTTTTTTATAGTTTCACATAGTGAAACTATAAAATAATTAGGATAAGTAGTAGAGGGAATTAATCCCCTTCGTAAAACTCTAATTCTCTAAATGCATCATATACATTTTTACTATTTAATTCACCATATAAAGGCTTGTCTTTAAACTCATCCATAGTTACAACTTTTGTAATTTCTGTTCCAGTTGTATCATTTTCAATAGCTTCTAATACTCTTTGTTTTAATAAAGTAAAATATTCATTGGCTTCATTTAGTGCTGTTTTTGAAGTATCAAGTCCATGACCAGCAACTAAATAATCCCACTTATTTGAATTAATCATATCAATTGCTTTTAATGAACCAATAACTGAACCATCTCTATTTGATGTTACTCTTCCATTCATTATAATATCACCTGAAAATAAAACTTTTTCACTTCCTAAATATACAAATAAATCTTCAGATGTATGAGCTTTCATTCCAACTGGAACTATTATCAATTCTTTATTTCCTACTTTTAAAGTTCTTGTTTCATTTACAATTTCATCAACAGGAATTATTTTCGTTCCTTTAAAATCTTCTTTTGATAAAACTTGATGCATTCTTGTTTGACTTTTTGCATTATATTCTTTATTTATAAGTGATGGACCTAGAATTTTTGCATTAAATTTTTCTTTATAAAAACTGTTTCCTAACCAATGATCATCATGACTATGTGTTGAAATTACTGTACTAACCGGAAGCTTTTCTATTTTTGACATAGCTTCATATGCTTGTGAAGCAAATGCGTAACTTGCACCTGAATCTACTAATACATAACTATCTGCTGCTTTTATATAGCAACTATTTGACATAAAACCACCATTTTCTTTTGTAGGCATATCAAGTTTTCCAAAAAAACACCAAACATCATTTGTTACTTTTACTGGTTTTAAATTATAATCAAACGCAAAAGTATAAACTGATGATAATAATATTGAGAATAAAATTTTCTTGAACATAAGTCTCCTTTTAATTTATAATTAAAAATTATATTGTAATATCACTTTTATATAAGTAATAATTTTAATTTAATATAGGATTTAAAAAATGGATAAGAAAAAACAGATGCAATTTAATCTGAATAATTTTTTATTAGCTACTAGTATAGCTTTAGATTTTGTTTCAAAAGATAGATATAAAATAAGTTTTGGTCACGCAAAGAGAGTTGCATATATTGCTTTAAATATTGGAATAAAAATGAATTTAACTCCTGAAGAACTAAGTGATTTATGCTCTTATTCTTTAGTTTCTTCTCTTGCTTTAAATCAGAGTAATGATGATAAAGATTTTTGTGAAATCTCTGAGGAATGTGTGAAAGATTTTCCTTTTTTAACACAACAAGAAAATGTTTTAAAATATCAAAAAGAAAAATTTGATGGTAGTGGAATATTTGCTTTAAAAGGTGATGAAATACCTGTTTTTTCACAAATAATTTTTTTAGCGAAAACTCTTGATACAATGTATGATTTCGGAAAAGAAAATATTAAAAATAGATTTGACGCAATTGAATTTACAAAAGATAAACTTGATATGTATTTTTCAAGACAATTAATAGAAAAATTCTTTGAATGTGTTCGAGAAACAAGCTTTTGGCAAGATATGTTAAATGAGCAAGATACTTTGATGTTTATTTATTCATCTTTACATGATTTTACAAATGCAGTAGATTTTGAAGAGATTTTAAAAATTACAACAATTTTTTATAAAATTGAAAATCCTCAATCAAAATTAATAGAATTAAGTGAAATTATGTGTGAATTCTATAAGTTAGATCACAAAGATAAATTAACTTTCTTAATAACAGCTAGTTTATGTAATATTGGAAAATTAACTTTAGGAAAAGAATTATTAGAAAAAGAGTTAGAACTTGATATTTATGAAGTAGAAAAAATAAAAACTTATCCATACTACACTAGAAAAATTTTACAAAATATTATTGGATTTGCAGATATTGCATCAAGTGCTTCAAAAGTTCAAGAAAGATTAGATGGAAGTGGCTATATTTGTGCATTATTAGGTAAAGATTTAACATTTAAAGATAGATTACTTCAAAGTTTAAATGCATATAATGCACTAAGACAAAATAGAACATATAGAGAATTATTTAGTCATGATGAAGCTATTGAAATTTTAAAATTCGAAGCAAGTGAAAATAGATTTGATTTAGCAATAATTGAAGATATTGATAAGGTTTTAAAAGAGAGTTAAAAAACTCTCTTTCATATTTTTATGGTTTAATAGTAGTTAATCCAAGGCTTAGCCAAGATTGCATTCCACCTCTGTACCATTTCATTTTTGTTTCAGGGTATCCAATATCAGATAGATATTTCATAGATTCAGGTGATTGTCCACACCATGCTCCATTACAAAACATTAATATTGTTTTTGCTTTTGAAAAATCATATTTTCCATCAACTTTTTTTACACCTAATATTTCTAAATACTCTTCAAATTCATCAGGATATTGTGATTGTTTTAAATATGTATAAGGTACGTTAACTGCAGTTGGAATTGTTTCATTGTAAAACCAATTTTCAGTTCTTGAGTCAACCAAAAGCATAGTTTTATCATTTTTAGCTTTTTCTATAAAATCTAAAACTTCAACTTCTCCAAAAGTTTCTACTTTATCAGAGAACTTCATTGGAGCAATTTTTCCCATATATGTAACAAATGATCTTTTACATTCAGCTTTTACAGAATCTGCAGCTTGATGTTTTCCTCCATATACAACTTTTGGATCAAAATTTACGCTTAAACATTCTTGCGGTTTTTCTCTTTTTATAATAAGTGTTTTTGCTTCATCATTTGAATTTTTGTAATTGATTTCTACACCATCATTTTGTAAATCAACTGCAAAAATAGAAGATGCTAGAACAAAACTTCCAATAATTATTTTTAACATTTTTCTCTCCTTAATATTTAAAATAAATAGAATTTATTATATCACATATATTAAAAAAAGTAATAATATATAATTTAAAAGATTTCTTTTACATAAAAATATCAAATAACAAGCTAAGTAAAAAGTGGGTATAATCGCGAATATTTAAGAAAAATTATAGGATTTTTAATGAGCGAAAAATACGAACCATCACAAGTAGAAGATAAATTTTATAAAATATGGGAAGATAGAGGATATTTCGAAATAGAAGGAAATAAGTCTATTCAAGGAGCTGATGAAAATGGAAAACAAAAAACATTTTCTATTATGATGCCTCCACCAAATGTTACAGGAAGTCTGCACATAGGGCATGCTCTTACATTCACATTACAAGATATTATTACTAGATATAAAAGAATGGACGGGTTTAAAACTCTTTGGCAACCAGGAACTGACCATGCAGGAATTGCAACTCAAAATGTTGTTGAAAAACAATTACTTGCTGAGGGTACAACTAAAGAAGAAATCGGTAGAGAAAAGTTTTTAGAGAGAGCTTGGTTACAAAAAGAAACATCTGGTGGAAATATAGTTCACCAAATGAGAAAACTTGGAGTTACTCCTGCTTGGAAAAGAGAAAGATTTACTATGGATGAGGGATTAAAAGAGGCTGTAAAAGAAGCTTTTATTTCTTTATACAATGAAGGTCATATCACTCAAAATAACTACATGGTAAACTGGTGTACACACGATGGTGCACTTTCTGATATCGAAGTTGAACATGAAGAAGTAAATGGTAAGTTTTACCATATGATTTACAAATTTGCAGATGGTAGCGGTGAACTTCAAGTTGCAACTACAAGACCTGAAACATACTTTGGGGATACTGCAATTATGGTTCATCCTGACGATAGCAGATATAAATCAATCGTTGGAAAAGAGGTATTATTACCACTAACGACGCGAACAATAAAAGTTATTACAGATTCACATGTTGATATGGAGTTTGGAACAGGTGTTGTAAAAGTAACTCCTGCTCATGATCAAAATGACTACGAAGTTGGGAAAAGACACGATTTAGAATTCATCAAAGTATTCGATGAAAAAGGTATTTTAAACGAATATTGTGGAGAGTTCGCTGGACTTGAAAGATTAGAAGCTAGACCTGTTATTGTAAAAGCTTTAGATAATGCTGGATATATCGTAAAAATTGAAGATCACGTTCATCAAGTAGGACATTGTTATAGATGTAAAAATATTGTTGAGCCATTTATTTCTCAACAATGGTTCTTAAGTTCTGAAATGGCTCAAGAGTCTATCAGAAAAACAAAAGAGACTACAAAGCAAAGAGCTGCAAGTGGAGAGCATAATGGAACATTATTTCACCCAGCTCATTGGATAAATTCATACACAGCTTGGATGGATGAGTTAAGACCTTGGTGTATTTCAAGACAACTTTGGTGGGGACATAGAATTCCTGTTTTTACATGTAGTGATGCTTCATGTAATCACCAATGGGCTGATAAAGCAGATGAGCCAGAAGCTTGTCCAAAATGTGCTGGAAAAGAATTTACACAAGATCCAGATGTACTTGATACTTGGTTCTCATCAGCTCTTTGGGCAATGTCTCCATTAGGTTGGGGAAATAACGGAAAATTAGAAGAGCTTTATAATTCAACAGATGAAGCAGATTTTTATCCAAATTCACTATTAATTACTGGTTTTGACATTATGTTTTTCTGGGTAGCTAGAATGATGATGATGGGTGAGCACTTTAAAAAAGAATTACCATTTAAAGATATTTATATGCACGCATTAGTTAGAGATGAATTTGGTGCAAAAATGTCAAAATCAAAGGGAAATGTAATTGATCCACTTGATATGGTAAATGAACATAGTGCAGATATTATTAGATTTACACTTGCATACCTTTGTGTTCAAGGAAGAGATATTAAATTAGGTGCTAAAAATTTAGAGCAATTTAGAAATTTCACTAATAAGCTTTATAATGCATCAAATTTCTTACAGTTAAATGTAGATACATTCCCTGATTTAAAAGATATTACAATTAAAACACCGCTTGGTCTTTATATGCAAAGTAAATTAAGTGATGCAGTTGATGAATTAAGAGCTTCATTAGAAACTTATAAATTTAATGAATCAGCATCTATTTTATATAAATTTGTATGGAATGAATTCTGTGATTGGGGAA
Organism: uncultured Aliarcobacter sp.; assembly: GCA_965657055.1. Lineage (GTDB taxonomy): Bacteria > Campylobacterota > Campylobacteria > Campylobacterales > Arcobacteraceae > Aliarcobacter. Next base: position 21,052 of record CBFHMY010000012.1, read on the forward strand.
TTGAATATGCAAAAGCTAGCAAAGATTCAGTTGTAGAACTTGGAGCAATTTTCAAAGAAACATTAAAAATGGTATCTCCATTTATGCCATTTATTTCTGATTTCTTATATCATAAATTGTCAGGAACTACATTAGAAGAGGGTGAATCTTTAATGGTTAATCCTTTCCCTAAAAATATTGCAAAAAATCAAGAAATCGAAGACATGTTTGCAATTATTGAAGAAGCAATTACAGCTATACGAAGAGCAAAAGTTATTATTGATATGGGTAATTCAAAAATTGCCAAAGCATATATAAAAATCAATAAAAACATTGATAATGAAATGGCAAAACCATTTATCGAAAAACTTGCAAAAGTTGAGAACCTAGAGTTTGTAAGTGCAAAAGTAGAGAACTCAATCACAGATGTAAGTGATAACCTAGAAGTTTATATTCCAAGAGGTGAAATTGATATGGCACCAATTATTTCTAAACTTTCTAAACAACAAGAAAAATTAGAAAAAGAGATAGCAAAACTATCTGGAATGCTTTCAAATGAAAGATTCGTAGCAAATGCACCTGCAAATGTATTAGAAGAAAATAGAGCAGGTTTAGCCCTTGCTGAAGATAAATTAGCTAAGGTTGTAGCTGAATTGAAATCTTTGAGTTAAGAAGAGATTTTAACTTAGATTTTAAAAAAGCCCTGTCAGTTTTGATGGGGCTTTTTAATATGAATAATTAAATTAAAGGAAAAAAATGAAACACCTATTTTTAAGTATAATATTTACATTAGGACTGCTAACGAATTTAGTAGCCAATGAATTAACACAGGAAAATGTAAAAAGTTTTTTAATGGAATCAGATAAAGTTGTTGTAGATAAGGATGTTAATAAGTTAGCAAATCTTTTAGATGAAAAAGTTGATATAACAATAATTGTTGACTTTAATGGTCAAAAACAAAAAACAAAACTTACTAAAAGCGAATATTTAGCAAAAACAAAAGAAGGATTTACTTCTACACAAAATTATGTATATAAAATTTTAGATAGAAAAATTAAAATAAAAGATGAAGTTGCATATATTTTGGAACAAGTGGAAGAAAAATATAATTATAATAATCAAAAAGTTACTGGTAATTCAAAAGTAAGTAGTGAAATTAAATTAATTGATAATGAATTAAAAATTATTAAAATAGAAGTTGTTCTAAATAATATAAAAATGGATAAAATCTAAATAGTTGTAATTAGTCAAGATATTTACTTGTTTCGCACCTTTTGATGTGAAATGAGTATCTATCTATTTATTAGATAAGTTTCCTCTATACCAACTTATTATCTCCCCTTAGCTTCTTTTAATTCCTGATGAAATTCTCACACTAATCAATTATTCTTATAGAATATATAAATAATTAATATAAAATACTTAACTATCTTGTGATATAATAATTATAATATGAGTTAGAAAAGGATTACTTATGAACTACATTTTAATTTGTTGTACATTTATTATTTTTCTATTTTCTGGTACTTTATTTGCAAATCAAAGTATAATAATTTGTGGCACTGGTGATAGTCAAGAATTATTAAAAAAAATAGCTAATGCATATGAGTTAAAAAATCCTGATAAAAAAATATTTATTCCATATAGTATAGGCAGTGGAGCTGGTATAAAAGAAACAGCATTGGGTAACTGCAACTTAGGAAGAGTTGCTAGAAATATTAAAGACAATGAAAAAAAATATGGTTTAAATTATATTTTGTTTGCATATTCTCCAATAGTATTTGTAACAAATAAAAATGTAAACAATATTTCAAATTTAAATGAACAAGATATTATTGATATATTTAGTGGCAAAATAACACAATGGGATTCTTTTAATAAAAATCATTTTGGTAAAATTTATGTTGTAATTCGTGAGCCTAGTGATTCATCTCATGACGTAATTAAAAATAACATTGATATTCCAAATTTTGAAGGAAAAGTTATATTTACCACACCTGAAACAGTTGATGCAATATCTAAACATGAAAATACCATTACTTATTTACCTTTATCTGCTGCAATAAATAATAATTTAAACATATTAAAATTTAATAATATTGAAGCAAATGGTGAAAATATTATAAATAAATCGTATAAACTTTTTTCACCTTTTGCTTTAGTTTATAAGGGAAGTTTAGATGAATTATCAAAAAGTTTTATAGAATTTCTAAGCACAAAAGAAGCTAGATTGATTATGGAAGAAAATGGAGCTATACAAGCTCAAAGAAAGGATAATGTTGAATAGTATAAAGAAAAAAATTTTATCTATACAATTCTTAACTCTATTTTTGACACTTATTGCATTAATTGGTATAAATTTTTTTATAACAAAAACAATTTTTAAAAAAAATGAAGTAGAATATATGGAACATATTAGTAAACATATAAATGATACTTTATTTAATGAAATTAAGATTATAAAAGAAAAAATACATTTAATTTCTAATGATGAATCTTTAAAATATTATGTAGATACAAAAAAAGAAAGTGCATTAGATTATTTATTATTAAAATTTAAAGATTTTTCTCCTTTAATAGGATATCTTGATAGTAATGGTAACGAAGAAATTCTTGAATTACATGGTGAATTATTACATTTGAAGTACAATATAAAAAGAAGTCCATTGTATGAAGAAGCAATTAATAATCCAAATAAAATTATTATATCTCCCATAATTGAATATGATGAATGTCTAAAAGAAAGTGTTATTAAATTTGCAATTAATAGAACTAACTATTTTGGCGATGAATTTTATGGATTAATCTTTGGTTCATTGCCTTTAAGCAAATTATTAGAGGATAAATATATAGATGAACTTTCATTTAAAATTAGGATTTTAGATAAAGATGGAAAAATACAGTTTTCAACAAATAAATATGAAGAAGGAAATTTTTTAATCATTGAAAAAGATTTAAGTTCTTATTTATCAAATGTAGTAAAAAGTCAAAATATTGAAGATTCTTTTGAACATTTGAAAGTTATGAATAAAAATACATTTACATATAAAAGTAAATTATATAATGATACATCAATTATTTTAATCAGCCAAAATTATGATAGATACATGGAATTGCCTTTTCAAATGTTAAAATTACAGTCATCTATATTTTTATCGATTTTTATTTTAGTTTCAATAGCCTCATATATATTCTTAATAAGAAATATAATAAAACCTATTGAAGTATTGAAAAAAGCCACCAAAGAAATTGCTATGGGAGATTATTCTCATAAAATAGATATAAAAACTGGTGATGAAATAGAAAAGCTTGCTGATAGTTTTAATGTAATGAATGAGCAGCTAGTATTATCTATGTCTGTTCTAAATAAACAAAAAATAAAAGTAGAGGAAGCAAATCTAAAATTAAATAATTTTAATCTAGAACTAGAAAAAGAGGTTCAAACTAGAACTAAAGAATTAGAAAAATCTAAAGAATTATTAGAAATTTTAGCTACTACTGATTCTTTAACTCAGATATGTAATCGACACGCTATTATGGAAAGACTTGACGAAGAAATTAATCGTAATAAGAGATATAATATACCATTATGTGTTCTACTATTTGATATTGATGATTTTAAAAAAGTAAATGATACTTATGGTCATGATGTTGGAGATGATATTCTTGTTAGCTTAGTAAATTTAATAAAAGAAGCATTAAGAGATATTGATATTTTTGGAAGATATGGTGGTGAAGAGTTTTTAATAATTTTCCCAAACACATCTATGTTAGATGCAAAAATTGTTGCAGAAAGAATTAGACTTAATGCAGCGAACCATAAGTTTGATAAAGTTGGTAAAGTAACTATAAGTTTAGGTTTAGTTGAATGTAATGTTAAGGATAATCATAAAGAGTTATTCAAACGTTTAGATAATTTATTATACGAGTCGAAAAAAAATGGAAAGAATAAATTAACATTTTAAATAAAGAGGTTAATCCTCTTTATTATTATTTAGAAAAAAAAATCACTAATTATTTAGATTTTTTAGCTACTTTTTCAGCTTTTTTTTCTTTCATTGATTTTGCTGGTGCTTTTTTCACAGCTTTTTGTACATCTTTACCTTTTGCCATTTTTACTCCTTTTTGTAATTATATAAACAATTATAGCTTAAAAAATGATATTTGATATGATGAATGTTGTATAAGCTGTGTATAAAAAATTATTTATAAAAGTGAATCTATTTTTACTTTATATTCTAAGTCTTTTCCAGCTAGTGGATGATTGAAATCAACTTTAACTTCATATTCATTAATCTCTTTTACTATGAATTGTATAGGTTGATCATCTGCATCTTGAGCTTGAATTTGCATTCCAATTTTTAAATCTTTGATTTGCTCAAATTGTTTCATAGGAAGAGTTTGAACTCCTGCTGGATCATATTCTCCATAGGCTTCTGCAGCTGGAACTAAAATTTCTGCTGCTTCTCCTGGCTTCATATTTATTATTCTTTTTTCAAGCCCTGATATTACTTGTCCTACTCCAAACTGAAATTCAAAAGGTTTATTACTTCTACTTCCATCTACTACAATTCCATCAACTTTTACTTCAAACATAATTTTTACTGTTTGATTAATCTCTATAGGCATACTACCCCTTTTTTTAATTTATGAACTATATAGTATTTAAAATTAAATATCAAATAATCCAATTATTTCGAGAAATAGAAGAAGATTTTTATTGTATACTAAATTACAATTAAATACACAAAGGAAAATGCATGAAATTAATGTCAATTCAAATCCTATTTTTGATTTTTATATCTATATTCTTTCAAGCTTGTGCTTTTAATAAAAGTAGTTTAAAAAGTCTTGCTCAATCAAATTCGGCATCTCAAATTGAAGAGTATAAGGTAGAGATACTGGAGTCTTTGATTAATTATAAAAATAAATTAGATCTAAGAAATCCCAGCGCTTTTAACAAAGATATAAAAGATGATATTATCAATGAAATATCTATAAACGAAGATTATATTCATATAATACAAGATGGGGTTAAACTAGAAACTTATGAGGATTATTTTTATTATGCATTTTCGGAAAAAAATATAAACAATAGAAATGATTTATTAATACTTGGAATGTATAAGCTTATTTTTAAGGCTTATGCAATGGAAAGAAATCATCAATTTGTCTCTTTTTCATATAACAAAGAAGAAATGCAAAATCTGCATAAATACTTACAAGTTATAAGATGGAAAATAAAAACAGCAAAAAATGAAAAAGGTCAATATTTATTCAATACTTGGCAAAATAATTGGCAAATAGAATTAGAAAAAAAATATGCAGGTGACTATAATATTATTAATAATTTAGAGTATATTAAATCAGAAAAAGAAACCGTGTATGATTATTCAAATTTTTCTTTTGAAATAGTTCTTTCAGAAATTATTGTAAATGTTGAACACACTTTGAAAAAAATAAATGTTGAACCTTTTGAAATGGGATTTAGTACACTAAAAAGTTTTATTTTTGTAATTTAATTATAAAAAAAGTACCTAAGATTGTATCTTAGGCACTTTTCTTAATTTATGGGTTAATGTATATAAAACAGGTAAATAAATTAGATTTAAAACTGTTCCCCAAGCAAGTCCAAATCCAAGTGCAATTGCAATTGGTTGGAATATTGCAGCTTCTCCACTTGGAAATAATATTAAAGATAACATACCTACAATTGTCGTAACTGTTGTAATAATAATAGGTCTAAATCTTTTAATAGCACGAATAAATATTTCATCAATAGTTTTTGCTTTTTTTAAGTATGTCATCATAATAATTCCATCATTTATTACAACTCCGGCTAGTCCTAAAGCTCCAATCATAGAAGGCATTGAAAGGTTTAATCCCATAACTTGATGTCCTATTAAAACTCCCAAAATAGAAAAAGGAATAACACTCATAACAATAAATGTTTCTCTAAATGAATTAAATAAATAAAGCATTGAAAGCATTATTAGTACTAATGCAAGTACGGTTGCTAATAACATATCTCTTTTTAATTCAGCATTTTTTTCTGCTTCACCTTTAAATACAAGTCTAATTCCATCTTTTTCTATATCATCTAAGATAGGTTTAATTTTATTAATAACTTCACTTGCAGTTATAATATCAGGATTTACGTTAGCAAAAACATAAAAGTTTTTTATTCCTTCATCTTTTAAAAGTTGCTCAAATGCTTTTAATGTGGTTAATTCAACAACTTCATATAATGTAACAAAAGAACCACCTTCAATTGGTATTTTTGTATTTTTGAAGCTTTCAAAATCATCTTTATTTTCTGACTGAATTTTTATATCTAACATCTCTTTTTCATCAAATGAAACGGCTTTTTTCTTCAATAAATATAAATTTGATAAATAATTTCCAATAAAAGATTCTGTAAGGCCTAATTGTTCTCCATATGAATTAACTTTTATTTTAATTTCATCAATACCAAATTTTAAAGAGTTTGATGCTGATTTTATACCTACTATTTGTTTTAATTCTTTATCTATTTTTTCAATAGCCGCTATTGCTTTTTGATTATCTGATGTTACAACTCCAATTTTAATATCTGCTTTTACAGGTCCTACTTTTTTCTCAAGAACTTCTATTTCTTCTAGATTAAATTTATTTTTATAATCATTTTCAATTATAAATTTTTTTAACTTATTAGAAATTTCATCTGAAGTTATTTCTCTAGTTCTTCCTTCTTCATCATATTCAAGACTTAAAGTTGGTGTAACATATTTATCTAATACATTCATAGCTTTTAATTTTTGAAGTTCAACAGTCATATACATTGCATATGGAAAATTTTCAGTATTATCTCCTACATCTTTTCTATATCCTGCAATTGAGTTTATGTTTCGAATATAAAACTCATCACTATGTTTCATTAAATCAGCTTCGATAGAACTTACTATTTTAAATGATTCTTCAAGGGTAGTGTTTGCATTTGCCTTAAGTGTAACTTTTACATCACTTCCATCAAATTTTGGAAACATTTGAAATTTTGATTTACTAATAAATTCAAAAGTTAAAAAAGGTACGATAATTATAAATATCACTATAAAAGTTTTTTTCCAATTCATAAAAAAGTGAATAATTTTATTGTAAACGGCATTTGCTTTTTCCCAAGAAGTTACTTTTGAACCACTTTTTAAAACATGGGCTGCATGAATTGGAAGGAAAATAAATGATTCTATTAATGAAGCAACAACTAAAGCACTAAGTGCAATAGGAATTAATTTCATAACTTCACCCATAGTTCCACTTATTAATAAAATAGGTAAAAAAGAAAAAAGTGTGGTTATAGATGCAACGGTAACAGGTTTAATCATCTCTTTTGCACCTAAAATAGCAGCTTCTTTAGGATTATGGCCTTCTTCTATATGTTGTTGTATATTTTCACTTACAACAATTGCATCATCAACAACAATTCCAATTGCAATTAAAACTCCAACAAGTGAAATCATATTTATTGTATATCCTGATAAATAAATATAAACAGCAGCAATAACAAATGATGTAGGAATTCCCATAGCTATAATAAAAGACATTCTTCCATTTATTAATAGAGAAACTAAAATAGTTATTAGGATAATACCCAGCATAATATTTGATGATACAATACTTAACCTATCAATAATTCTTTCGCTATTATCATCTGCTATTGAAATATTTATATCAGGATTATTCTTTTGAATATTAGGTAATATCTTTTTTATATCTTTAACAATATTTATAGCATCACCTGTTTCAGATTGTACAATTTCAAGCGATAATGCATTTTCACCATTAAAAGAATATAGGGTTGAAGAATCTTCATATTTTTTTGAAATAGTTGCTATATCTTTTACATAAACAGTTTTATTAGAAATCTTTATTAAAGTATTTCCAAAATCTTCAGCATTTTTAGCACCATTATATGTAGAAATATAGTAGTGTTTTTTTGGATCTTCAATTTTACCAATTGGAAATATATATGATAAGTTTCCAATTACGGCAAATACATCACTTTTGTTTAAATTTAATGCATCAATTTTTCTTTCATCAAGTAAAACTTCAAAATATTTATCTGAGTCACCAAAAACTGTTATTTCATTAATTCCATTTATTGTAAGAAGTTTACTTTTTAAATCATCTGCAAAGGGTTTTAATTGATCAATTGTTAATTTTTTTGATGTAATTGAAATATCTGCCAATGATCTTGTTCTATCTAAAGTATTAACAGTTGGTTCATCCATATCAGAAGGAAGATTTGATTTGATTAAAGTTATTGCATCTTTTATCTTATTGGCTTCTTGATATTTATTTCTGCCTTTTTTTAGTTCTAAAACAATAGTAAATTTACCAGGACTAACAATTGTTGACATTGTATCCACAGAATCAATGTTCTTAATATTATCTTCAATTTCAGTAACTGCCATCTTATCCAGAATATCAACACTAGCTCCACTGTAAGAACCTTTAATTGAAATCATATCAAGATCAAAGCTTGGAAAGATTTCTTTTGGAGTTTTTGAATAAGACCATATACCAATAGCAAAAACCAAAAGAAATAAAGTATAGTTCATACGAGAATTTTCTACAAAGAATCTCAAAATTTTTTCAAACATTTATAACCTTTAAATTAAAGGAGTATTATAATTTATAATTATTAATAAAATATTAATATTTTATTATTTTACATTATAAAATATTGATTTTAACTATTTCTCTTTATTTAAAATCTGTTATAATGAAAATAAAAAGGGTTTTTATGAAAGTATTAAAAGGCTTATTTCTAGTAATTCTATTTTTAAATACAATTGTTCATGCAGATTCAAAGAATGAGCTTCTTTTTTATGTTGGGATTACAATGGTTAAACCTGTAAAAGAATTAGTGAAGAATTTTGAAGAAGCAAATAATTGTACTATAAAAATTTTACAAGGTGGAAGCCAAGATTTATATGATAGTGCAAAATCAAGTCAAGTTGGAGATCTTTATCTCCCTGGTTCTTCATCTTATAGGGATAAGTTCATAAAAGAAGGATTATTGCTAGATGGAAAATTTGTAGGTTATAATAAATTATCATTAGTTGTAAAAAAAGGAAATCCTAAAAATATAAAAGCATCTTTAGAAGAATTAACAAACGAAGAATTAAATGTAGTTTTAGGAAATGAACAAAGTGGAAGTGTTGGACTTGCAAGTAAAAAAGTTTTAACAAAATTTGGATTATATGAAAAAGCTATATCTAATGCTATTTTTTTAGTTCCTGATTCAAGAAACTTAATAAATGCAATAAAAAATGGAAATGCTGATTTAATTTTAAATTGGCATGCAACAACTTTTTGGGATAATAATAAAGAATTTGTAGAAGCAATAGAGCTTGATGATGACTCTTCTCAGAAGTCAAAACTTGTATTTAATCTTTTAAGTTCTTCTCAAAATAAAGAGTTAAGTAGAAAATTTATGGATTATGCTTCATCTGTAGAAGGTAGAGAAGTATTTAAAAAATATGGTTTTCTTGACGATGAAGATATGAAAAATTTTGATAAGGTCGTATTTTAAATGTTTAGAAAAAATGCAATTTTTAAAGCTTTATTAGCTTTGTTATTTGCTTTTACCATTGGATATATTGGAATACTTGTAATTCATAATGTATTTTCAAAGATACTTACAGATCTTGATAATAGTGTGAAAAATGAGTATTCTAGGTATAAAATAGGTGAATACATCTTAAAAGAAGTAAGTCTAATAGAAGCTAATTTCTACAAAATGGGAATTACAACAAAAACTAAGGCTTTAAAAAATATTGAAAATGAAATCGAAGATGAAATTCAAAATATTTTAAATGCAATTGAAGTTTTAGAAAATGGTGGAGTTCTTAAAAGTCAAATTAAACTAAATCTAGTAGAAGCTACAATATCAAGTGATGAGATATATTTTCAAGTAGATGATAAAAAATATGTTTTTGAAGCAATTGATTTAATTCCTAAATTAAATGAATTAAAAGAAAAAATTATTAGTATGGAAGAAATTGTAAAAATAAAAAATTCAATTATTGAATCTTCGGATAAAGAGTTTATTCAAAATAATATCTTTAAAGTAGAACTTTTTTTCAAACAAATACCAACGCTATTTATTAGAATGAAAGAAAATAGCAATAGGTTATTATATGATAGTAAAAAAAATATTTCTGTATTAGAGAAAAATATAAAAAATGAAAAAGAGTATTACAAAAATTTAGAGAATATATTTACATATTTTATTATGATAATTATTCTTTTACTTGGATTTTTAGTAATTAAACAAATAGTTAAGAAAAATAAACAGTTAGAAGATATAACTTTAAAAGCTAAAGAATCAGAAGAAGATGCATTAAAAGCAAATGAAACAAAATCTCAATTTTTAGCAAATATGAGTCATGAAATTAGAACACCTCTAAATGCAATTATAGGTTTTTCAGATATTTTGTCAAATTCTGATATGCAATTAGAGCATAGGGAAAAAGCAGAAATTATTTCAAAAAGTGCAAAGGCATTATTAAATATAATTAATGATATTCTTGATATTTCAAAAGTAGAAAGTGGTAAATATGAAATTTCAAAATCTAATTTTGATTTAAAAAATTTATTAGATCAAATAGTTCAATTATATGCTGTAAATACTAAACAAAAAAATATTAGATTTTTATATACTTTAGATGAATGTATTCCAAATTTTGTCTTTAGTGATGAAACTAGATTAAAGCAAGTTCTTTCTAATATTATTAGTAATGCAATTAAATTTACACCTGAAAATGGAAAAGTTTCATTTGAAGTAAAGCTTTTAAATATAGATAAAAATACAGCTAATGTTAGATTTTCTGTAAAAGATGAAGGAATTGGGATTTCGATTGAAAATCAGAAAAGTATTTTTGAACCTTTTTCTCAAGCAGATGGCTCTATTTCAAGAAAATATGGTGGTACAGGTTTAGGATTAGCAATTAGTTTAAATATTGTCAAAATGTTAGGTTCTGAAATAAAATTAGTTAGTACAGAACATGAAGGAAGTTTGTTTTATTTTGATTTAGATTTAGTAGTTCAAGATATGAGTACAGTTGATGTTACTAAATTAAAATATGATTTTGCTATTTGTAATATTATGGAAGATACTGAAAATATTAGAAATCATTTAATAAATACAGTTAAATATTTTGGACGAATTCATCAAGGAGATGAAGATATTGAAACTTGTAAAAAAATAGATTTAATATTTTGTTTTGGTGATCCTCAGCTTTATGAAAAACTTTCAAAAAGAAAAGACAAGTTTAAATGTCCAGTTGTTTATGTTGGAAATATGGACAAAATAAATAACAACAATAAGATGAAGCATTTAATGGATTATTTTTTAGATGTACCTATTTATGGTTCTAAAATTTTCAATATTATTGCAGAATCAAAATTAATAGAAAAAGATGTGCAAAAAATGGAAAATAAAATTAAATCAAAAGAAAGTTTCCCTGGGAAAATTTTAGTTGCTGAAGATAATCCAAATAATCAGCTTTTAATAAAAATAATTTTACAAAAATTAGGGCTTGATGTTACTATAGTTGAAAATGGTCAATTGGCTTTTGAAAAATATCAAAGCGAAGAGTTTGATTTAATATTTTTAGATATTAATATGCCTGTTATGGATGGGTTAACAGCATTAAAACATATAAGAACATATGAAAATGAAACGGGGAAACATACTCCTATTATTGCATTAACTGCAAATTCAATTAATGGTGATAGGGAAAGATATATAGATGAGGGAATGGATAATTATTTGAGTAAGCCATTTGATAGAAATCAGTTAATAGATATTTTGAATTTATATATAAAGAAAAATGAAGATTAATAAATTCAAAGAGATTACTCTTTGAATTTTTATCTACTTGCTGCGTAAACGTGTAATTTTTTTATAGTTTCTAAATCTTCATCCTCTTGTACATTTTCAGCGAATAGTTTGATATTAAGTAAGTTAGTTAAATCAACTATAGCTTCAATAAAACTTTGTTTTGAAGGATCATTTGTTACATTGTTTGTATATTCTCTTGCTAATCTTATATAATCTAGATTGAAATCTTTTATACTATTAAGAGGAATAAATTTACTTTCAAATCTTTTAATGATAACTTTTGCACCATGTTGATGCATTTCATCTGCAAAGAATTTAAATTTATCAACATCTTTCGCAACTGCATAAGCCGTAACTGAAAATACTAATTGTTTTGCAATATTTTTTTGTTCATCTATGGTTTTTTCTAACCATAAAATGAATCCTGTATTAGAAATAGATTCAATAGATAGATTTATAGATATATCATGATTTACCTTGTTAATCAAGATATTATTTATTACTTTAGTAATGATTTTTTTATCAAAATCAATAATTTTTCCATATCTCTCTGCAATTGAAACAAAAGTACCAATTGGAATATCTAAATTATTTTTATCTTTTATACTTGCAAAAGCTTCTTGCATAATAATATCATTTGATAAATCACTTAAAGTTGTAGCATTACCAATATATTTTAAATTAAATTTTGAATTATCAACTATATCAAAAATTAAATCTTTCCATTCTTCCATAGCTCTAGCCGATGTAGTATGCTCTTCAATAAATATTTCATTTGGACCTATTAATGTAGCTTTTTCATAGGCTTCATTTGCAGCTTGTAGTATTTGAGGTATCGTTCCTATTTGATTAAAAGGAGTAGCTCCTATATGTACTATATCTTTTTTGATATATTCACTTGCTAATTCTTCAAATTTCTTTTGTAATTTTATTGAATATTCTTTTGCATCTTTATCAGTAAAATCTTTTGCAATAACAGCAAATTCAGAACCAAAAAATCTATAAGCCATTATTTTTGAATTTTCATCTAATTTAGTTGTTGATAAAATAAGTGCGAATTTTTTTATAAAACTATTAATCTCTTTATTTGTATGATTTTTAGCAAAATTAGCTAATTCAAATATTTTTATTATAAATACATAACCTGTATTTTTTTGAATAAACATATCTTTCATATCTGTTTCAAAGTTTTGTCTTAAATCAAGTTGTGTTAATTCATCACAAGAGAGCTTTTTGGTAAGATTTTCTAAGTTTGTATTTAACTTATCGATAATTGCTTCTATTTTTCTAGACATATCATTCATGGCAAGGGCAACAGTTTTTATTTCTGTTGTCCAAGGAAGTTCATCAATAGTTTCAAATTTTCCAACGGCAATACTATTTGCTAATTTTTCAATTCTTTTTAGTGGTTTTAAAAGATATTGCACAAAAACAAATAAAATTAGCATAGAAATAACAAATGCAACAAGTGCATACACACTAGCATTTTTTGCTTGTTCATATAGTTTAGCATAAGCATCACCCGCATTGGCACTTACATAAATAATTGCAGTTGTTTGCCAACCATTGCTTATCTCACTTGATTGTTCTTCTAGGTGAATTGGAATCATATGTATAAACCATTGAGGAATATAATCAAATTTTTCATCTCTACTAACTTGAACTAAAGTTTTATCTACATTAAGAACAGCGCTTGTATTTACTGTTTTTCCATTTTCATTTGTAGCCGTGAAATTAAAAGTTACATTTTTAACATGATTATATGAATCATTTGCTATAAAATCATAAGTTTTTTTACTTTCTTCACTTGATAAGTTTTCTTTATCTTCTTTGTTATTTCCATTTTCTAAAGCAAGTAATTCTTTTTCTAAATCATCATTGCCAATTACTTCAAGTCTTCCTATTCTTTCATCAATTAAAACATTAGATACTTTCCATTTTGAGTCATCTAAGTCTTTTGATGCAGCAATTAAATCACTATCTTGAATATTAAAAAAAGAGTTTTCAAGTCTAATTTCTTTATAAAAACCTCTATTTGCAATAGCATTTATTATAGATCCAATTTCAGGATCATATTTGTCTTTTAAAAGAGTTTTAAGACTCATACCTAAAGATGTTGCTGTATCTTGAGCTTTTGTTATAGATTCAATTTCTAAATACTCTTTAGTATTTTTTACACTGATAATAAAATTACCTGTAAAAATCAAAATAAATATTATTGAAATGATTAAATATAGTTGTTTAGATAAAGACATTTTGTTTCCTTTTTTAAAATCTATCTATTAGGTTTTTCCAAGATTTAAGATTATTATCTCCCACTCTTGTATCACCTTTTGTTTTTGCTTGCCATAAACCAGATGCATTAAAACTATATACAGGTTTTAAGTCATCTCTTTTTGAAGCTAATTCTAATTTTCTATTTATATTATCTAGAATAACAGGTTCAGCACCTGTTTTGTGATAATAAGTTAAAACCATATGGGCTTGCTCAAATCTACTGTTTGCTTTTTTGTAAATTACATATGTAATTCTTAACTTATCATCAGGAATTCCTAGTTTTATCAAAGAAAAATATTTTGCAATTGCATAATCTTCACAATCTCCAGCACCCGTACCCATAAATTCAATTGGTGTTGCCCAGTAATCCTTTTGTTTCCAATGTGCAGCATCTGTTTTATATGTGATTTGATTAAAGAAATCATTTACATTTTTGAGTTTATTTAAAAGTGATTCATTTTTAGAAGATTCTAGCATAGAATCCCAAGCTTCAACTCTATTTTTCCCACTAGAACCGTATTTGTTTTGTATAGAATTTAGTTGGGAGTCAGTGATGTTGAAATTTTTTGAGGCAATGAGAAAAATAGAGGAGAAAGAGAGAATTGTAAAATATATTATTAATATTTTTCTCAATATATCTCCTCTTTTTATTGATATTGTAGCTAATATTTATTTAAAATAAAAGTTATCTTAAAAGAGCTTTAATCTCTTCTTCCGATATTTTTTCATTATCATATTTAATTGCTATTACATTTTCAGTATTATTTATATACCATTCATCAATAGCATCATTAGTTAAATTTCCACTATTTTCTAAATGGAATTCATTTAATGATAAATAAGCAAATTTTTTCTTAGCTGGATTTGCCATAGTTATTATTAATATAGCCCATAAAGCACAGATTACTGCAATAACTACAACTAAAGTACCTAAGTTTTCTTCATTATAGAACATACCACCAAGTACTCCACCTAAAAAAGTTCCTAAATAACCAGCTGAGTTAAAGATTCCTAAAACTAAACCTCTTTGGTGAACTTTCGCAAATTTTGAAGCAAGTGATTGCATAATTGGTTCGTGCATATTAAATCCAACAAAGAATATAACAACACCAATAACAAATACAACTGCACTTGGACTAAATCCAATAATTAAATAAGAAACAGCAAAAAATACAATTCCAATAATTAAAATTTCTCTAAATTTCCCTTTTTTCTCTGCAATAATAGCAGCAGGTGCCATAGCAATAAATCCGAAAATCATTGCAGGTATATAAACTTTCCATAATTCACTTAATTCCCAACCATAATGTTTTGTTAAAACAATAGGAATAAGCATAAATGCAAATGTCATTAAACCTTTTTGTAAAAAGTTTGTAATATTCATTTTTATTAAATTCACATTTCCTAAAACAGCACCAATCTCAACTTTTTTATTATAAGTATGAGTTATATGTGGTGGATTTGGAACCATTTTTAATAAAACAAAAATTGAACCAAGTGCAATAGCCATTGTAATATAAAATAAAGTGTGAACACCAAACGATGCACCAATTGTTGGACCTGCGGCCATTGAAGCTGCAAATGCAACACCAATAAACATACCCATTGTAGCCATCGCTTTTGATCTTTGTTCTTCTTTAACAAGGTCACTAATAGTTGCAGTTACAACAGCTCCAATAGCTCCTGCACCTTGTAAAAGTCTTCCGAATAATAATGTATAAATGTCAGTTGAAACAGCACAAACTAAAGAACCAATTGCAAAAAGAATTAATCCAATTACAATAGTACCTTTTCTTCCTAACTTATCACTAATTATTCCAAATGGAACTTGAAAAATCATTTGGGTTAAAGCATAACCACCAATTACAACACCCACTAATGTAGGAGTCGCGCCTTCTAAATTCATAGCATATACTGATATTACTGGTAAAACTAAAAATAGACCGAAAAATCTTAGAGCGATAATCAAACTAAGAGGTAAAACTGATTTAATCATATATAATCCTAAACATAATATAATTTGTCGTGATTATAGTTAATAATAGTTAATAGTAGGTTGAAAGGGAAAAAAGTGAAGATAGTTTTAGCATCAGGAAACAAAGGAAAAATTTTAGAATTCCAAAAATTAATGCCAAATGACGATGTAATAGCATTTAGTGAAATTTTGGGAAAAATAGAAATAGTTGAAGATAAAGATAGTTTTAAAGGTAATGCTATTAAAAAAGCTCAAACAATATATGATGAACTTATAAAAATAGGTCAAAAAGATGTTGTGGTAATTTCAGATGATTCAGGAATTACAGTGCCTGCACTTAATAATGAACCAGGAATTTATTCTGCAAGATATGCAGGTGAGGGTTCAAGTGATAAACAAAATAATGCAAAATTAATAGAAAATCTAAATAAAAACAATTTAGAAAAAACACCAGCTTTTTATACAGCATGTATTGCAATAGTTTGTCAAAGTGAAGTTTACACAGTTCATGGTTGGATGCATGGAAATGTGATAAACAAAGAATTAGGGGAGGGTGGTTTTGGATATGACCCAATGTTTATTGCTAATGGTTTTGATAAAACTTTAGGAGAATTGGGATATGAAGCAAAAAAAGAGTTTTCACATAGAACTAAAGCTTTAAATCTAGCAATGAAAGTATTGGATGTTATTCTTTAATTAGTTTTCTCAAATTTTTCATAGAGTGAAATATCATAATCTTTTGCTTTTACAAAAATATCAACAACAAAAGTAGAGTCTTTTTTCTCTATTTTTGCATAAATATCAAAAAAATCATCTTTTATTTCAAGATTTGAAATATCTGTTAAATCTGCACTTTTTATATAAGATTTAAGAAAATTCAAATGATTTTTTCCTTGAATATATAAATATTGATTTGATATATTTGAACTTCGTAGAGCTTTTGTTTCTAAAATAGAAATTGCTAAAAATGAAAATATTGTTATTAAAACTATACTTATCAATAGTGTATATGATTTTTTCATTTTTTTAATTCCCATGATTGTTTTATTTTGTCATCATAGTTTATATTTATTTTTATATTAGAACTTGTAGTGCTTAATGAAAATTCTTTTACTTTTTCTAATAATAATGAACCTTTAAAATATAAATTTTCATTTGAATAGCTTATTAAATCCAATTCATTTTTATGTTTTTCAAAAAATATCTTTGTTGATAAGATATTTATTTTTGCAATTTCAATATTTTGATTGTCTTTATTATTTGAGATTAGTTCTTTTGTAAAAAAGCTTGAATATATTATTACGATGGTTGATATAATCAGGGTTAAAATGATTTCAAGAAGAGAAAAACTATTTTTCATATTTATAGATTTTTATATCATCATTTTCAAATTGATATTTAGAAACATTTATATTTTCAATGCTTTCATTATTTTTTACAATTTGAATTGAAGTAGATATTTTTGTGAAATCACTGTAGCTTTGTGTATTAA